>DATERS010000075.1:0-22313 GCA_035271365.1 Thiopseudomonas sp. | reverse complement strand
AGTGCATTAGAAATTAAACGTATAGTTTACCAATACGCGGTTTTCATCAATGTCGGTTGTATGTGAGCCACGGTACATAACGTTACGTGCTAATAGGCTGACATTCTTTAGCGGGCCAGACTGAATGGTGTAGCCGAGATCAATATCGCGTTCCCATTCTTTAGCGTTCTGGTTGCCTATTTTAAAGTCATCACCGCTAATATAGCGCGCCATGAAATTAAGCCCCGGCAAACCTAATCTGCCGAAGTTGTAGTCATAACGTGCTTGCCAAGAGTCTTCTTTGGCGCGGATGAAAATATGGTAAGTAGCAAGATTGGCAACCCATGGATCTGTTGCTCCGCCTAAGATCGGCATCCCTGTCTTACCACTGCTGTTCTGATAACCCAAGCCCAGTTTGTGTCCTTGGTAACCTAGCGTGAAGGTACCGCTGGTTAAACGGTTGTCGACGTTAGTGTTGCCTTTGTCTGAGCTGTTAAAGTGCCGCAAGTCAGCCTTGAATGTAAGCTCACTGGTTAAGTCAGTTAAATACTGCAAGTTAGCATGGTGCTGACTGTAGTTATCTTTAAGCTCAGCATAGAAATAAGTGCCGGCTAAACCAGGAATAAAGTTATAACTCGCTCCAGCGTAATTAAAGCGATTGCTGCTAACGCCACCTTTTGATCCATCAGAATACATACTCAACCTGTCGTCGTTGGTTGAGTCACGGGTGCGTGTTTTCTTGAACTGTCCAGCGGTCAAGGTGAGGTTTTCAATATCTTTTGATTGAATCTGCCCGCCCTCAAAGGTTTGCGGCAATAAGCGCGTATCATTACGGAAAACAACAGGTAATGTAGGCTCATGGGTTCCGATACTGAGGACAGTTTCACCTAACTTAGCTTTACCCGTTAAACCTAAAGAACCGTGTTGATCTGCTGATTTTCCAGTGTGACGACTGCGTACTAATGCACCTGTACCACCGGTTCCGCCGCCTGAGTCCAGCTTCAAGCCCGCTAAGCCAATAGCATCGATACCTAAACCGATTGTGCCTTCAGTGTATCCAGACTTTAGACGCAGCATAAATGCTTGGCCCCAGTCTTCTGATTTAGACTGGCTTTTGCCTTTATGGATAGGTGCTCCAGGTAAGCCACTGTCACGGTAATCACGGTTCATATAGAAGTTACGTAAGCTTAAGGTGCCTTCGCTGTCTTCAATAAATGCTGCTTGGGTGATGCTTGGAACTGCAATAGCTGCTGCTAGGGCGCTTATTAAAAGCACCTTATGAGTTTTAACTTGCATAGTGAGTCTCTCTTTTTATTATTAACGACTTCTTATGTATAAGTTGAGTCTTATGCTCTGTTTGTTTTGTGTGAGGAGTTGGTTTCTACACTATATTTACCCTGCACGAGGCAGAGTAAATATAAGAACGGTAGAGTTTAGTTATGATTAAGTGTTATTGATCATAGTCGAGAACGACCTTGTCACTGACGGGGTAGCACTGACAAGATAAGACGTAACCGGCTTCAATTTCATAGTCTTCCAGCGCGTAGTTGGAATCCATATCCACCTCGCCTTCGACGACTTTGGCACGGCATGTCGAGCACACGCCCGCTTTACAAGAGTAAGGCAGGTCTGCACCGATCTCATTACCGGCCTCCAAAATACTTTTGGTGTTACGAACCAGTTCAAAAGCTAAAGCGCGACCATCTGAAATCACAGTAATCTGGCTGACAGCTTTAGGGTCAACTTTAGTTTCAGCACGATCTTCACGAGGTACAGCAGCACCGCCAGCTGGCGTGAAGAGTTCAAAGTGAATATTGTCTTTTTGCATACCATGACGTTCCAGTGAGTCACGCACTGTTTCGGTCATAATCTGTGGTCCACAAATAAATGCAGCAGTTAAACCTTCAGGTTTAACCCACTGATTAAATAATGCATCACATTTTTCGCTGTTAATGTGGCCATTATATAGATCGATTTCTTGCTGCTCACGGCTGAAAATAAAGACCAAGTTAAAGCGCTGCATATAACGGTTTTTAAGGTCAGACAGTTCTTCACGAAACAGTGTAGAAATAGTAGCGCGGTTACCGTAAAAAAGAGTGAAAGTACTCTTAGGTTCGGTTTCTAGCGTACTTTTAATAATCGATAGCACAGGTGTAATGCCACTACCTGCTGCAACAGCTAGATATTTACCTTCACGCTCTGGATCAAGCTCGGTAAAAAAGCGACCTTCAGGCGGCATTACATCGATGACTTGGCCTGCTTTCAGACGCTCATTGATATAGGTTGAAAACCGTCCGCCGGGCACTTGTTTAACAGCCACGCGCAACTCATCATCATTAATACCACTGAAGATAGAGTATGAGCGGCGTACTTCTTCACCGTCAATATTCGTTCTAAGAGTCAGGTATTGACCTTGCTTAAAGCGATACGCATCTTTTAATGCTTCTGGCAGTTCAAAAGCCAGAGAGACTGCATCACGCGTCTCTGGTTTGACCTCTTTAATGGTCAGGGAGTGAAATTTACTCATAGTGATCTCGATTTTGTTATATGCACTTAAAGTAATCAAAGGGTTCCAAGCACTCTGTACAGCGGTAGAGTGCCTTGCAGGCAGTTGATCCAAACTCACTGATCTGCTCGGTATGTTTGCTACCACAGTGTGGGCAAATAATTTGCTGATCATGCCCCAGTAACGTCATTTTGCTGGCGCTACCTTGTGGTGGTGCGATACCGAACTCGCGTAATTTTTCACGCCCAGCAGGTGTAATCCAATCCGTAGTCCAAGCGGGTGTTAATACTCGCTTGACCTGCGGGTTGCGTATTCCACCTTGCATCAGCCCGTCAGCAATTAACTCTTCAATTAAATCCGTAGCAGGGCAGCCAGAATAAGTCGGCGTTACTTCAACAGTCAGCTCATCATCTAGCCAGCTCACGCTGCGAATAATGCCAAGCTCAACCACGCTAACAATCGGTACTTCTGGGTCTTTCACTTCTTCCAGTAATTGCCAAATTTGCTCTTCACTTAACCGTTCACCGCAAGCGTTGAACGGTACGCGATCAGTGGCAATAACTGGATTTTCCAGTGGACCTGCAACTGGTTTTGGAGTTTTACCAAGTTTTTGCATTCGGATAAGCTCTCTGTAAGAACTGCATTTCAGCTAGGATTAATCCTAAATGCTCAGTGTGAACACCTTTCTTACTGCCCATATACATCCATGCATCATCAGGTTGTACGGTTAAGGTCGCCTCAGTGAGAACTTCTTTAACCATGCCTTTCCAGTCTTCAGCAAGTTGCTCTGGGTCAGGTGCTAAACCTTGTGCAGCCAAGTCAATCTCAACTTGATCCGCAGTGATTAGCTCACCAGTAAAGCGCCATAGGCTCTCGACAGCTGCTTCCATCCGCTCATGGCTTTCTTCAGTGCCATCGCCTAGGCGTTTCATCCATGCCGAGGAGCGACGCAGGTGATAAGTCACTTCTTTGATGGCTTTAGCAGCAATACCAGCCACACGCTCATCAGGTGAATTAACCAGCGATTGCAAGGTAAAGTAGTGCCATACATCATAGAAAAACTGGCGAGCCATGGTGACCGCATAGTCACCATTAGGTTGTTCAGTTAATAGCAAGTTGCGAAAATCGTGCGCATCACGGCGGAAAGCCAGGGTGTCTGGGCAGCGCTTAGCTTCATCTAAGTCTGAAGCGTACTCGTACCAGTTACGGGCTTGACCGACAAGATCTAGTGCAACGTTCGTTAATGCAATATCTTCTTCAATTGCAGGCGCTTTACCACATAGCTCGCATAAGCGTTGGCTAATGATCAGGTTTGAGTCTGCCAGTCTTATCAGGTATTCCTGCAAAGTCTGTTGTTGTGTCAGTGCTTGAGTCATATATTTCTCCTTACATCTGGCCAACTTCGTCAGGCAACTCGTAGAACGATGCATGACGGTAAACTTTGTCTTGTGATGGATCGAACAAAGACTCTTTTTCATCAGGAGAGGAAGCAGTGATGTTATTGGATGGAACAACCCAAATGCTCACACCTTCATTGCGGCGTGTATAAAGCTCGCGAGCATTTTCGAGTGCCATGGTTTTATCTGCAGCGTGCACGCTACCCACGTGGCGGTGGTTAAGACCGTGCTTACTGCGAATAAATACTTCGTAGAGTGGCCATTCTTCAGACATGATTAACTCCTAATTTCAAGCAGCGGTGTGCTGTTTTTGTTGTTTTTCGGCATAAGCTTTTGCTGCCTGGCGTACCCAGGTACCTTCATCAATCGCTTTTTTACGTGTAGCAAGACGTTCACGGTTGCAGGGACCATTGCCCTTCAATACGTCGTAAAACTCATTCCAGTCGATTGCACCAAAATCATAATGGCCGCGCTCTTCGTTCCACTTTAGATCTGGGTCAGGCGCTGTGCAGCCTAAAAACTCAAGCTGTGGAATGGTTTGGTCAATAAACATCTGACGCAACTCATCGTTGCTCTTACGCTTAATTTTCCATGCCATGGACTGTTTTGAGTTCGGTGAGTGTTCATCAGAAGGACCGAACATCATTAGAGCAGGCCACCAGAGGCGGTTGATTGAATCCTGCACCATAGCTTTTTGCTCGTCTGTGCCTTCACGCATCATATCCAGAAGGATTTGATAGCCTTGACGCTGGTGAAAGCTTTCTTCTTTACAGATACGCACCATGGCGCGTGCGTAAGGACCGTAAGAGGTTCTTTGTAGAACAACTTGGTTCACAATTGCTGCGCCATCAACCAACCAACCTACTGCACCCATGTCGGACCAGTTCAGTGTTGGGTAGTTAAAAATACTTGAGTACTTGGCTTTACCTTGGTGAAGTTTTTCAATTTCTTCATCTCGGCTTGCGCCTAAGGTTTCCATAGCGCTGTAGAGATAAAGTCCGTGTCCGGCTTCATCCTGAATTTTTGCCATCAGTTGTAATTTACGTTTTAGCGTAGGGGCACGAGTGACCCAGTTGCCTTCAGGCAACATGCCAACGATTTCTGAGTGGGCGTGCTGAGAGATTTGACGAACAAGCGTCTTGCGATACGCATCGGGCATCCAGTTTTTGGGCTCGATTTTAATCTCAGCATCAACTTTTTCTTGGAAGGTGCGTTCTTCAGGTGACATTTCTGCCAAGGTCTTAACGCGTTTGACTCCAGTTTCAACAAGTTGGGCGTACATCTTATGCCTCCAAAATTTGTCTTTTTTGTTTTTGGGCTGCTTGTAAGTGATACAACCCAGATGGTGTGGCTAAGCCGCGATTGTTATTTTTATATGATACCTAAACTAATATCAAGTGTTG
The DNA here is from genome assembly GCA_035271365.1 of Thiopseudomonas sp. Lineage (GTDB taxonomy): Bacteria > Pseudomonadota > Gammaproteobacteria > Pseudomonadales > Pseudomonadaceae > Denitrificimonas. Next base: position 17,028 of record DATERS010000075.1, on the reverse strand, counting down.
ATTTTGTGTATCGCGTTTATTTTACGTATTTTTAAGTGTTTTTATCGTTTTTTCTTAAAAAACAGCGTTATATGCCATTAAGTTAAATTTATAATTTGTATCGTGTTTGTTTTTGTAGAGTGAAATATCTGTTTTGATCGGGTTTTTAGAGTGCTTTTTTAATCGATACGTTATTTGTTGAAAGAATATTATTTGTGTATCGCGATTTTATTGGTAAATCGCTGATTCATAGATAAAAAACCCCATGCGAGTGGGGTTAGTATGTGCTCAGCTGAAAGATTATTGACGCTTGTCGAACACGCGCGTTGCTTTGCCATCAGATCGTGGCAGTAAACCAGCGTTACACACTTTGACGTGCGTGCTGATACCTATGCACGACTTAATGTGATGCTGCAATTCTCTGGCAAGCTTTTGGCATGTCTCAGTGTCTACTGTGTTCGCTTCTGGTCTCAATTCAACGCGGATATCAACGCAATCAAGGTTGCCGTCACGATAGATAACAATTTCGTATTGCGGTGCTAGTTGTCGTATTTTCAGAACCTGCTCTTCTATTTGCGTAGGAAAAACGTTTACGCCACGAATTATCAACATGTCATCACTGCGTCCAGTGATTTTATCAATACGACGCATAGGGCGTGCTGTGCCTGGCAATAGGCGTGTTAAGTCACGAGTACGGTAACGAATAACGGGTAGTGCTTCTTTAGTTAGAGAAGTGAACACCAATTCGCCATATTCGCCGTCAGGTAGTACTTCACCGGTCGAGGGGTTAATAATTTCAGGGTAGAAGTGATCTTCCCAAATAGTGGGACCATCTTTAGTTTCTGCGCATTCCATGCCAACACCTGGACCCATGACCTCAGAAAGACCATAGATATCCAATGCTTGAATACCTAAGCGCTCTTCGAGTTCAGTGCGCATGCTATCGGTCCATGGTTCTGCTCCAAAAATACCAATACGCAGCGGTAGTTTGTGTGGGTCAATACCTTGACGATCCATTTCATCAGCGATATTTAGCATGTAGGAAGGCGTCACCATAATGATATCTGGACCAAAATCATTAATCAGCTGAACTTGCTTCTCGGTTTGGCCACCGGACATTGGAATTACCGTACAGCCAAGTCTTTCAGCGCCGTAGTGAGCGCCTAAACCACCGGTAAATATGCCATAACCATAGGCAATATGGACCTTATCGCCAGCATGGCCGCCTGCTGCACGAATTGAGCGCGCAACTACGTCTGCCCATGTGTTGATATCGTTTTGTGTATAACCAACAACGGTAGGTTTACCTGTTGTGCCGCTCGATGCGTGAATACGAACAATATCACGCATCGGTGTAGCAAACATGCCGTAGGGGTAGTTATCGCGTAAGTCTGCTTTAGTGGTGAAGCCCACTTTAGACAAATCTTCTAGGCACTTAATATCTAGCGGGTGCATGCCCAAGTCATTAAAAGCTTTGCGATAAAAAGGTACGTTAGTATAGGCATGAGTTAAGCTCCAGCGTAAACGTTGTAGCTGGGTATTACGTAGCTCATCGATGCTAGCGGTTTCAAGAGGGTCTAGGGCGCCGAGTTTTTGTAGTGGTAAGCTCATAATATTATCCTAAATCATTATTTTTGTTATCGGACAGTCGTTGACTGTTAACGTTATAAAGTTGTTTTTATTTAGCCACGCCTGATTAGACTCTCTCTATAATCAGAGCGATGCCTTGCCCAACACCAATGCACATTGTGCATAGCGCATAACGGCTGGATTTACCTTCTTTATGAAGTTTTTCGAGTTCATGAAGAGCAGTAGTGACTAAGCGCGCACCACTCATGCCTAGCGGGTGACCAAGGGAGATCGCTCCGCCATTAGGGTTAACCTGCGTTGCGTCATCAGGTAAACCTAGGTCGCGCATCACTGCTAAAGCTTGAGCAGCGAATGCTTCATTGAGCTCAATGACATCCATATCTTCAAGCTTTAAGCCGGCAATTTTCAATGCTTTACGGGTCGCAGGTGCTGGGCCGAAACCCATAATGCGAGGCTCAACGCCGGCAGTTGCCATGGCTAAAACTTTGGCGCGGGGCTTTAAACCAAACTTCTTAATACCTTCAGAACTGGCCATCAGTAGTGCGCATGCACCGTCGTTTACACCGGACGCATTGCCGGGTGTAATGCTGCCACCTTCTCTAAAAGGGGTTGATAGCTTTGCCAGTGCTTCCAGTGTTGTTGGGCGAGGATGTTCATCCTTGTCAACAACGAGAGGTTCTTGCTTGCGGCGCGGTACAAGTACGGGTGTGATTTCTTCAGCGAGACGACCGCTGGCTTGAGCAATAGCGGTACGCTCTTGGCTGCGCAGAGCAAAAGCATCCTGGTCAGCGCGGGAAATATTAAAGTCTGCAGCAACGTTTTCTGCTGTTTCAGGCATTGAATCAACGCCATACTGTTTTTTCATCAGCGGGTTAATAAAACGCCAGCCAATCGTTGTATCAAACATTTCAGCTTGGCGACTGAATGCTGAATCTGCTTTACCCATCACAAAAGGCGCGCGTGACATGGACTCAACGCCGCCAGCAATTAATAACTGCGCGTCACCTGTGCGCAGTGCACGGGCAGCAGTACCAATGGCATCCATACCTGATCCGCATAAACGGTTAATAGTGCCGCCTGGTACATCAATTGGCAGACCGGCTAGTAATGCACACATACGCGCTACATCACGGTTATCTTCACCGGCTTGGTTAGCACAGCCGTAGAGCACATCATCAATTTTGCTCCAATCTAAATCTGGGTAGCGTTCAATCAGGGCTTTGATTGGAATAGCGCCAAGATCATCTGCTCTAACTGTTGATAGTGCACCGGCATAGCGACCAATTGGCGTTCTGACTGCATCAACAATATAAGCATCTTGTAAAATAGTATTAGGTTTCATTTTTATTCCTCTAAACGGCGAACGCTTCCGCGCACTTGGTAGGATTTTCCACGGAAATAGGCGACCACTTGATCATTTTGATTGGTGATAGTGATGTCGTAGATGCCGGTGCGGTTACCGCGGCTGCGCTCTTCTGCGCTGGCCGTCAGTCGGTCACCTTCCATGGCTGGTGTGACGTAATCAATACTGCAGCCTGAAGCAACAGTGGCTTTGTCATAGGTGTTGCAAGAAAACGCAAACGCTGAATCGGCAAAGGTAAACAGATAGCCGCCGTGGCATGCGCCGTGGCCTTGAATCATGCGATTATCAACCGTCATCGTGAGTACGGCGCGGCCGGGCGCGACAGAAATAATTTTCATACCCAGTTGCTGGCTGGCTTGGTCGCGTGAGTACATTGCCTCAGCGCAGGCTTCTGCTAGTTGTTGTGGTGAAAGATCAGTCATTATTGTTTTCTCTTATTATTAGGTTATGTGAACTAAAAATTATCCTGCAAAAGCCTGACGACGCAGTAATAACGACGGGCGATAGCGATCTTCGCCATAACTGGCTTGCAGGTTGGTTAAGACTCGCCAGATCACCCCTTGGCCTAAACCGTCACTCCAGCTGAGTGGACCTTGTGGGTAATTGACGCCGGCACACATTGCCAAATCGACATCAGCAGCGCTGGCAACACCTTGCAGTACAGCGTCTGCAGCCTCATTGGTTAGCATGGCTAAAGTACGCATCACTACGAGACCTGGAGAGTCAGACAGCAGACTTACAGCAAAGCCTGCTTTTTGTAGAAGGGCGATTGCATCCTGTATTGCGCTCGCGCTTGTTTGTTGTGCTGCAGCAATGGCGAGGCGAGTGGCTTGTTGATAATCCTTAGCCAAATCAAACAGCACTAAGTCTTGCAAGCCGTCAGCTACTACGCGTTCACTGGCCATACGACCATCAGTCAGCGCTAAAGTCGCATCGCCATAACGAATCACACCTGCACCAGCGCGTTGAATTACTGTTAAACCTGCTTGCTTAAAGCGCTCGATTAATGTGCCGGCTGCACCTAATTCGCCTTCAATAATAACGGGCTGTTCAGTTGCGCTTTGGTTGGCTTCAGTTGCAGGGCTAGGGCGCTCAGCACCTTCTGCATAAGAATAAAAGCCTTGACCTGTTTTACGGCCTAAGCGGCCCGCTTCAACCAGAGCCTTTTGAATTAACGATGGCTGGAAGCGGAAATCACCATAATAGGCGGAGAAAACAGATTCAGTCACAGCGTAGTTCACGTCATGACCAATCAAATCCATCAATTCAAAAGGCCCCATACGGAAACTGCCGGCTTCACGCAGTAAAGCGTCGAGCGTTGCTGGGTCAGCGGCTTGCTCTTGCATTAGGCGTAAGCCTTCAGCATAAAAAGGACGCGCCACACGGTTCACAATAAAGCCCGGTGTTGATGTGGCAAAAACGGGCTTTTTACCCCAAGCAGCGGCAGTAGCATGCACGACTTCGGCGAGTTGCTTATCTGTTGCTAGACCTGAAATTACTTCAACTAAGGCCATCACTGGCGCAGGGTTAAAGAAGTGCATACCCAGCAGGCGTTCTGGACGCTTAAGCTGAGCAGCTAAAGATGTGATCGAAATTGAGGAGGTGTTGGTGGCTAAAATAACGTTTTCGCCGCACAGGTCTTCAAGGCGAGAAAAGAGCTGGCGCTTGATATCCAAGTTTTCAATAATCGCTTCAATCACTAAGCCTGAGTCAGTCAATTCTTCTAAACTGTCTACAGGTTGGATGCGGCTTAGCAAAGCATCTAAATCAGATTGCTGCATTTTGCCGTTATCAACACGCTTTTGTAATACCTTGGCAACACCTGATTTGCCTTTCTCAGCAGCGCCCGCTTGCTGGTCTTGCAGGTAAACACTATGTCCGGCTTGCGCAGCAATTTGCGCAATACCTGAACCCATAGCACCCGCGCCAATCACAGCGATTTTTACTGAAGTTTCCAGTGCGTGCATGTTATTGCCCCTTGAAGCTGGGTTGACGTTTTTCCATAAAGGCAGCAACACCTTCACGGTAATCTTCAGTGCGACCGGCTAAACGCTGTAGATCACGCTCAAGGTCCAGTTGTTCATCAAAAGTGTTACTTGCACTGGCATGTAAAGCACGTTTAATCAGTGCTAAACCTTTAGTCGGCTGAGTGGCGAGATGGCGCGCGAGTTTCATCGCTTCTTCCATCAACTGCTCGTTATCCACGCAGCGCCAAATCATGCCCCAGCTTTCCGCTTGCTCTGCAGATATTTTGTCACCGAGTAGTGCCATACCTTTAGCACGTGCCATACCGGCAACACGCGGTAGCGTCCAAGTACCACCAGAATCTGGGATTAGACCAATTTTGCAGAAGGCTTGGATAAAGCTCGCTGAGCGTGCTGCTAAAGTGATATCGCAGGCTAGGGCAATATTGGCACCCGCACCGGCTGCTACACCATTGACGGCGCATATCACTGGCAGTGGTAAATCACGCAGTGTACGAAGCATGGGGTTGTAACGCTTTTCAATCGACTCACCTAAATCAGGCGCTTCTGTACCTGGTGCGACATTGCGATCACCGAGGTCTTGTCCGGCACAAAAACCTCGGCCTGAACCGGTAATAACTAAAGCGCGAACGCTTGCATCTTTGCGAATTTGACTGAGAGCGGCACGCATTTGATCGTGCATCTCTGCGTTAAAACTATTGAGATTGTCTGGGCGATTAAGGGTAAGTAGCGCAACACCCTGATCGATTTCAAGAAGAATACTGGGCTGAGACATAAAAAATCCTTTGATCTGTGTTAGATAAACTAACAGCCGGTAAATTTAGGTTGGCGTTTTTCTTGAAACGCTTTAAGTCCTTCAGCGCGGTCAGCGGTACCGGCTAAAATCGTAAAGGCATGGCGCTCAAATCTAAGTCCAGTGGCGAGGTCTGTATCGCTGGCTTTATGAATCGCTTCTTTAGTAAAGCGCACAGCTATCGGTGCTTTGCTGGCAATGGTTTGTCCAATTTGCATCGCACGTTCAACGGTTAATTCAGTTGGGCAGATCTCACTGATAAGGCCTGCTTGTAAAGCGCGTTGTGCAGAAATTTGCTCGCCTGTTAATGCCATATGCATCGCTAAGGCTGAGCCAACAGCACGCGTTAAACGCTGCGTACCACCGGCGCCCGGCATAATGCCAAGGTTGATTTCGGGCTGACCAAAACGTGCATTTTCACCAGCAATAAGAATGTCAGCATGCATTGCAAGTTCGCAGCCACCACCCAGTGCAAAGCCATTGATTGCGGCAATAATAGGCTTAGGGAAACGCGCAATACGCTGCCAATGGGCAACGCGAGGATCTTCAAGAATGCCAACAAGATCGCGTGCCGCCATCTCGTTAATATCAGCTCCAGCAGCAAATGCTCGTTCGCTACCAGTAATGACTACTGCGCGTATTTCTGAGTTTGTTTCAGCTGCATCGAGTGCTGCTGATAACTCCCCCAAAAGGGCAGTATTTAAAGCATTGAGGGCTTCAGGACGGTTAAGGGTCAGTAAAAGTACACCCTTGACCGGTCCATGAGTAATCAGGTTATTGGACATAAGCAACCCGTTAATTATTAATTATTAATTATTATTTATGTGCTGCTTTAGCTTGTATCGGTCGTATCTTGACCTAAGTAGCAGTTACACCATTTTTGTCTTGTTTTGTTGTAAGCCATGTTGGCCTGGGTGAAGTGCTGGAATCGAGTATATCCAAAAACTGACACTGATCAAGAGGTTATTTGCTATTTTGTGTATCACTTTAGGCGGATGTCTTGTTCGTCAGGTTTAAGTGACTCATATTTAATATAAAGGCTGGTTAGCCATATGATTAAAGGGGTTGGTTGATTTTTATAGTGCGGTAAGTTTGTAAAATAGGCGTGTTGCTTTGTTTTTATAATTTAATGTGATATAAAAACGCAGTCTTGTTTCAAATTGTTGTAGTTATGTTGTCTTGGTAAGAAATGTCTTTTTTTATGAAACATTAAGTGTTCAGGAGACTTACCATGTCAGTAGTAACCCCCGCAGTATTATTTGAGCGTCATGAAGCACTGCTCAATCGCGCCATCGAAGCTATTCACACGCGTGAATACTGGTCCCCCTATTCTGAAAGCCTAAGAAGCTACGCAGAAGACACCGTTAAGTCTGCACCTGAGGATTTCAAAGCGCTGTGCAATCAGCATTTTGAGCTGGCGGGTTTGCCTGCTGTGAAAAAAATCACGGGTGAGCGCTCTCCTTATGGTTTTGATCTAGGTACAAGCTACGATCAGCCTGATATGAATAAGCTGGTTGATGCAATGCACGCGACTATTCCACAGTGGCGCGATGTCGGCCCTAAAGGTCGTGTTGGTGTGTGCATGGAAATTCTGCAGCGCTTAAATGCTATGAGTCCATTGATTGGTCATGCTGTTCAGCACACCAGTGGCCAAGGCTTTATGATGGCGTTCCAAGCGGGTGCACCGCATGCTCAAGATCGTGCTTTAGAAGCTGTTGTGTACGGTTGGGATGCAATGCAGGCGATTCCAGGCACTGCACGCTGGGAAAAACCGCAAGGCAAAATGGACCCACTGGTAATGAATAAGACCTTCACTATCGTGCCGCGTGGCGTGGCGATGGTGATCGGCTGCTCGACCTTCCCAACGTGGAATACCTACCCAGGTTTATTTGCCAGCTTAGTGACCGGTAACCCGGTTATTGTTAAGCCGCACCCTGCAGCAATTTTACCAGCCGCATTAACGGTTAAGGTTGCGCAAGAAGTGTTGAAAGAAGCAGGCCTGGATCCACTGATTGTCAGCCTAGCCGTTGATACACAGGCTGAGCCTGTGGCTAAAGTGCTGGCGATGAACCCTAAAGTTAAAGTGATTGACTACACAGGTTCTAGCGCTTTTGGTAACTGGTTAGAGCAGAACGCTCTGCATGCCAAAGTATTTACTGAAAAAGCAGGCGTTAACTCCATTATTGTTGACAGCGTAAGCGATCTAAAAGCTGTTACCCGTAACTTGGCCTTCACTTTAAGCCTCTATTCAGGCCAAATGTGCACAACCACTCAAGCGATCTATGTGCCTAAAGACGGTATTGATACGCCTGATGGTAAGGTGAGCTTTGATGAGTTTGCTCAAGCGCTTGCCACAGCAACCAGTAAATTCCTATCTGATAACGACCGTGCTTGCATGGTGCTGGGTGCCATTCAATCCGAAGCAACTGCTGCGCGCATTGATGAGTGTCGCAAGCTTGGTGAGATCGTTCTAGACAGCGAAAGCCGTACACTTGCTGAATATCCTGAAGCGCGCATCCATACCCCATTGATTCTAAAAGTGGATGGTAAGGATAAAGCGACTTACTCAGAAGAGCGTTTCGGTCCTATTTCTTTCCTAATTGCGACTGAAGACACAGCAGATTCAATGCGCTTAGCTAATGAAGTGATCAGTGAGCAAGGTGCTATCACCTTGGGTGTGTACTCCACGTCTGACGCTGTTTTAGACCAAGCTGAAGAGTTGGCCTTAGAGGTTAAAGTCGCGCTATCTTGCAACTTAGATGGTGGTGTCTTTGTTAACCAATCGGCTGCGTTCAGTGATTTCCATGCGACCGGTGGTAACCCTGCAGCGAATGCTTGTTTGACTGATACAGCCTTCCTAGTGAACCGCTTTGTGGTTGTGCAAAGTCGTCGACACGCCTAAATAGTCACTGTTGATGATGGCCTAGGCGTGGGTTGCAATACTGACGCTTAGGTTTATCTTAAGTGAGTCTGCCGACCGTTGAGCGGACTCACTTAAACAGCATGCTTTCGAGGAAAATAAAAAATGCCCTGTTATAAAATTGAAGGCGTAACTCCTGTTGTGCATCCAACTGCCTATGTACACCCCACCGCGGTTTTGATTGGTGATGTGCATATTGGCCCGAACTGCTATGTCGGCCCAACTGCCTGCTTACGTGGTGACTTTGGCCGCATTATTCTTAAAGAAGGCGCTAACGTTCAAGATACCTGCGTTATGCATGCTTTCCCCGGCTTAGATGCTGTTGTCGAGAAAAATGGTCATGTGGGTCATGGCGCGATTTTGCATGGCTGTATTGTCGGCGAAGATGCACTGATCGGTATGAATGCTGTGGTGATGGACGGTGTGACAATTGCTCCGCGTTCCATTGTTGCTGCGACTGCTTTTGTTAAGGCAGGTTTTACCTGTGAGCCTGAATCACTGATTATTGGCTCGCCCGCTAAAGTGCATCGCCAGTTGAGTGCCCAGGAAGTGGCGTGGAAACAAGAAGGCACCGGTGAATACCAGCGCCTAACCTTACGGTGTCTGGCCAGTATGGAAGAATGTGAGCCTTTAACTGAAGTTGAAGCGGATCGTCCTCAAGTTGATGCAGGCGAAACTCAGCCCAAACATAAGCAGTGAGAAGTGTTCTATGGCTTACGAAAATATCTTAGTTGAAAAAAAAGGTGCGGTGGGTGTAATCACTCTCAACCGACCTAAAGTGTATAACGCTTTATCGATGGCGTTGATTGCCGAAGTGGGTCAAGCAGTGCGTGCTTTTGAGCAGGATGCGGAAGTCGGCTGTGTATTGATTCAAGGCAGTGAGAAGGTTTTTGCGGCTGGCGCTGATATTGCAGAAATGGCTAACAAGGAATTTCCAGAGCTTTTTGCTATGGATTTCCCCTATGTGCAAGGTGATGGTTGGGATGTGCTGGAATCCAGACGCAAACCTATGATTGCAGCGGTGTCAGGTATGGCATTAGGTGGCGGTTGTGAGTTGGCTATGGCGTGTGATTTTATTTTAGCCAGTGATACCGCGCGTTTTGGTCAGCCAGAAATTAAGCTAGCTACCATGCCTGGCGCGGGTGGTACGCAGCGCTTAACGCGCGCAGTGGGTAAAGCTAAGGCGATGGAGATGTGCTTAACCGGGCGCATGATGGATGCAAACGAAGCAGAGCGTTGTGGTTTGGTCAGTCGTATATTGCCTGTTGCCGAGCTCTTCAGTGAAGCGCTGGCCGTGGCAGAAGCTATTGCTGCTCAATCGCGCCCAGTGACTTTATTGATTCGTGAGACAGTTGATCAGGCGTTTGAAACAAGCTTATCAGCAGGTTTACGTTTTGAGCGTCATGCTTTCCAAAGTAGTTTTGCTTTTGCAGACTGCAGTGAAGGCATGCAGGCGTTTGTTGAAAAACGTGCGCCTAAGTTTACGCATCGCTAAATAAAACAGTTTTAGTCCATCGATTTTTTATTCGATTAAACAAAAAGCCATCATTGAGTGATGGCTTTTTGTTGCCTGAATAATTTTTTCTGTATCGCTTTGTGGTTTTCTATTTAAGGCCACCAAAACGCTGGTAAAAGTTTGCGTTGGGCGAAGCGAGTGGGCCGGAAGCATTTTCTAAGTTGCTGTCGAGCCATTGCTCTGCGCCATCATAAATCAGGCGATAAATATTGCGGCACAGTTGTCGAGCACTACGCCCTTCCCAGTCGCCGGGTAGCAGTTCATCAGGCAGTTGTGGATCACGCAACAGAACCTTACGGTATTCGTGAATCAGCAATGTGCGAGCGATTAAGCACTCTTCTGGCGTTAGATTATTTTCGTTGGTCAGTTCTTGCCAGAGGGGGCGAAACTGGTTGATAAATTTTGCATAACGACTTGCAAGATGCTCAAGATTCCAACTTTCTTTAACCTGTAGACGTAGTGCACGTGAAGTCAGTAGCTCTTGCGGCTCGCTTTGCATCACGATGGTATCGTCTAACACATCATGCTCTTGTAGCACTGAGAGCACTTCAGTGCGCTCCAGGCGAGGATGTGCCATCACGTTAGGGGCTAAGCAGCCAAAGCCCATCCATTCAAGGTCTTCGCGGACTGTGCGTCGTTTGGCGTTATCAAGCTGCGACAGAAAAACTAAGCACCAGCTGCCGGTCCACTGTTCATTGTTAACGTTATAGACCTGTTTAAATGCTTGTTCAAAGCGTCTTAAACCAGGCCCCGTCAAACTGTAATAACTGCGGCGGCCAACCTTTTCTGCTTGTAACCATGATTCTTTGGTTAAGCGAAAAATTGAGGTGCGCACTAAGCGTTCACTAATGCCCATGGGTTCGAGCAATTTCATTAAACTGCCAAGCCACACTGTGCCACCACGCGGCACGATCGCATCGCCATACAGCGTAATGATCAAAGACCCTGCACGTAGTGGGCGTTTGTTCTGAAAATTATGGACCAGTAAGTCCAGTTGATTTTTAGCAAGCATAAACTTCGAGGTTCTACTAAAGGGCTAGAGGATGAGTTGGTCGCTATTATGCCGCTCTTTAGCGCTAGGTAAACCTTTAAGTAGCAATGCAGGTCTTGTTTGTGTGCACCGTAGATATTTTTCTGGTTTCCATTAGCCATAAAACAGGTTGACATATAGTTTGCGATACAATAGTTTTTGATATCATCAGTTGAGTGTGTCGCTTTGATTGTGTGCGAAATAGCTGGTGGAATGGAGGTAAGTCTTTTGTATGAATGGCGAAAAGACGGTTTTATCAGCTTTAGCCCATTTTAGACGGAGATAAATGATACATATTTAAAGTATTTAAGTTGAAAGCTGCGTTTTGTAATAAAAATAAATGAGGGCAGGCACTGCCCCAATATCAATCTCAGAGAATAAAAATAATGAGCAAAAAAATCTTACGCCGTGCAGGCTTTTTGGCAGTCACTCTAGCTGCCAGTATGTTTGCTGGAGCTCACGCTGCTGAACCCATTAAAATCGGCTCTTTCCTCTCCGTAACAGGTCCTGCTTCTTTTCTGGGCGATTCAGAATTAAAAACCTTGGAAATGTATGTTGAGCGCATTAATGAGGCGGGTGGCGTTATTGGCCGTCCTTTGAAGTTGGTGCACTATGATGATGCGGGTGACGCATCTGCAGCACGTAACTTTGCCAGCCGTTTAATTCGTTCCGATCGTGTGGATCTCATTGTCGGTGGTAGTACTACAGGTACAACCATGGCTGCTGTGCCGATGATCGAGCAGGTGCGAATTCCTTTTATCTCTTTGGCGGGTGCGCTAGTGATCACCGACCCTGTCAAACCATGGGTATTTAAAACGCCGCAATCTGACCGTGCTGCTGCTCAAAGGGTGCTGCAAGATATCAAAGACCGTGGTTTAACTAAAGTTGCACTGATTTCTGGAACCGATGGTTTCGGTCGTTCGGGTCGTGAGCAAACATTAGCTATTGCCGGTGATATGGGTGTGGAAATTGTGGCGGATGTCACCTATAGCCCAACCGATACCGATATGACTGCACAGCTGACTCGCATTCGTAATACTGCAGGTGTGGAGGCGGTCTTTAACTTTGGCTTTGGACAGTCGCCAGCTATTGTCACGCGCAACTATTCACAGCTGGGTATTAAGCTGCCTTTCTATCAGTCGCATGGTGTTGCTTCTGATAGTTTCCTAGAGTTGCTCGGTGATGCGGGTGAAGGTTTACGTTTACCTGCTTCGCCATTGTTAGTGCCTGATTCATTGCCTGATAGCGATCCACAGAAAGCTGTAGTGCAATCGTATAAAACTTTATATGAGAAGCGCTGGAATATGCAGGTTTCTACTTTTGGTGGTTATGCACACGACGGCTTAATGATCGCTGTTGCCGCCATTGAAAAAGCCGGTAGTACGGATCGTGAAGCTGTCCGTAAGGCCTTAGAAAGCATTCAAGGCTATGTCGGCGTTACTGGTGTATTCAATATGTCTTCTGAAGATCACAACGGTTTGAGCCCTGATTCTTTCCGTATTTTGGAAGTTAAAAATGGCCAGTGGAAACTGATCAACTGACTCAACACTAAATCTGCCTGACTTACAGCTACCAGCGTGTTTTAACGCTGGTTGTCTGTGCGCTTGCAGATGGGATTTAAATCATGCTTGCAGAATTTATTCAGTATCTTTTTACCGGTATTACCATCGGTGCAACCTATGCCTTAATCGCCTTGGGCTTTACCCTGATTTACAACTCGAGCCATGTGATTAACTTTGCACAGGGTGAGTTTTTGATGATTGGTGGTATGGCTACCGTTTCTCTGACTGAAATGGGTTTTCCAATGCCTGTTGCCATTGTGCTAGCTGTTTTGCTGGCGGGCGTCATTGGTATCGCTTTGCAGCGTTTTGCTATTGCACCAGCTAAGAAAGCTGATGTCGTTACGCTGATTATTATTACCATTGGTGCATCCATTTTTATCCGCGGTGTCGCTCAGTTGGTATGGGGCAAGCAGTACCACGTGATGCAAAACTTCTCGACAGATAAACCGATCCTAGTGCTAGGAGCCGTACTCAATAGCCAAAGCTTCTGGGTATTAGGTGTCGGCGCAGTGCTTGTGGTGGCCTTGATACTGTTTTTTAGCCGCACCATGACCGGTAAGGCAATTCTTGCAACATCGATGAATAAAGATGCAGCCCGTTTAGTCGGTATTCGTACCCAAATGGTGCTGATGCTGGCTTTTATGCTTTCTGCTCTCTTAGGTTCTATTGCCGGAATTATTGTTGCGCCTATTACTTTTACCTCATATGACATTGGCATCATGCTGGGCCTTAAAGGTTTTGTTGCTGCAGCGTTGGGCGGTTTAGGTAGTGGTACGGGTGCCGTTGTTGGTGGTTTGTTATTGGGTGTAGTTGAGGCAATGACCGCCGGCTACATTTCTTCTGATTATAAAGATGCCGTGGCGTTCTCGATGATTCTTGTCGTGCTGTTTTTCATGCCTCGTGGACTCTTTGGTAGTCGTGTAGTGGAGCGTGTCTGATGTTAAGTAAATTTATGCAAATGCGCTTAAAGGGGCTGATAGTACTAGCGGTCATTATTCTGCTGTTACCGCTGTTTATGAGCAATCCCTTTCACTATGACTTAGCCACGCAAATCGCTATTTTTGCCGCTACAGTGGTGGGTTTAAATCTGCTGGTTGGCTATGCCGGGCAAATTAGTTTGGGGCATGCAGGCTTTTTTGGTGCAGGTGCTTACTTTAGTGCTGTGATGACGGGCGTCTATGGTTGGACGCCTGTACCTGCATTGCTGGTTGCTGCAGTGGTGGTTGGCACGCTGGCTTGGTTGGTTGGACGTCCAATTCTTAAGTTAAAGGGCCATTACTTATCCATGGCGACTTTGGCCATAGGATTTATTGTTGCCATTGTTATTAATAATGAAGGCTGGTTAACCGGTGGACCTGATGGAATGCCTGTGCCCCCTTTTAGTGTGTTTGGTTGGGAACTCAGTTCTTTTAATCAATACTCTCTATTTGGCATCGAGTTTGGTGGTGATGTTGCTTGGTACTTTTTTGCAGGGTGTGTGCTGTTAGTTGCTGTATGGGTTGCAGATAATATTATTGATTCACCGATTGGTCGCGCGTTGCGCTCTGTACATGGTTCAGAAATTGCTGCACGTGTAGTGGGTGTCGATACCGCTCGCTATAAAAGTTTAGTGTTTGTTATTTCCGCGGTGTACGCCAGCATTATGGGCAGTCTGTATGCGCATTTTTCTGGTTTTATTACTCCGCACTTAGCCAGTTTTGACCAATCGATTGTGTTGATCACTATGGTGGTGCTGGGTGGCATGGCATCTACTTTTGGAGTGATTTTAGGTGCTGTTGTATTAATGCTTTTACCGCAAGTGTTAGCTGATTTTCAAGAGTTAGAAATGATCATGTTTGGTTTGATTTTGATGCTGACTATGATCTTCATGCCTAAGGGTTTGTTTCCAACTATTCAAAATAAGTTAGCCAACAGAAAATCAAAATCGGAGGAGCAAGTATGACCGCTCTGATTGAAGTCACAGGACTGGATAAAACCTTTGGCGGAGTGCATGCCGTAGAGGGTTTAAGTTTCAGCGTTGATGCTGGGCAAGTTTACTCAGTTATCGGCCCAAATGGTGCAGGTAAAACAACGCTGTTTAACTTGATTACCGGCGTTTATACACCCACCAAAGGTGAGATAAAGCTTAACGGTGAAATGGTTGTTGGCTTAGAGCCCAATCAGTTGGCCGAGCGGGGTATGTGCCGCACGTTTCAGCAGATGCAAATTTGTATGAATATGACGGCGTTAGAAAACGTGATGTTGGGTCGTCACTTGCAACTAAAAAGCAGTTTATTAACGACAATGTTACGTCTGCCTTCCTTGCTTAAGGATGAAGAGGGTTGCCGCAAACGAGCTATTGAATTAATGGAGTTTGTGGGCTGTGGCGAGTACGTTGAAACTGATGCTTCTGCGATGTCCTATGGCGCACTCAAGCGTTTAGAAATAGCGCGTGCTTTGGCATCTGACCCTAAAATTGTGCTGCTCGATGAGCCAGCAGCAGGATTAAACGGTACCGAAACAGCTGCGCTTGAAGAGCTGATTAAAAAGGTTGCAGCCCAAGGTATTACTGTGGTTTTGGTTGAGCATGATATGAAACTGGTGATGGGTATATCGGATCGCCTGTTGGTGCTCAATTATGGCCGCAAACTCGCGGAAGGGACACCTGAAGAGATTCGTAATAATCCTGATGTAATTGCAGCCTATTTAGGTAGCTAAGCGTAGAGGTAAATACTATGACACAAGAACACAATAAGCTTGCACCGACTCAGTTACGTGGCGAGCAAGTTATTAGCATTATCGTACGAGAGCATCAGGGGTTATGGCGTGTCATTGATTTAATGGACATGCTTGAACAAGAGATGAACATTAATGCTACTCAGCCTGATGAGCTGTTATTTACCACGATCTTTGATTATATCCAGCATTTCTCTAGTCGTGTGCACAGCCAGCCCACTGAGATTTTGCTCTATACATTGCTTAGAGAAAAATCACCTGAAACAGGGCCTTTGCTAGATAAATTAGCAAGAGGCTATGTAGTGGGTCATGAAAAGTTATTGGAATTACGTGACTTGCTAAAAGATTGCCTGACAAACTGGCCCAATGGACGTGAGGCGTTTGGTCATGCCTTAGGCCGTTTCAGTGCGGCCTTGCGCAAGCATATTAAAAAAGAAGAAGGTGTGGTGATCCCACGCGCGCGCGATGTGTTATCAGATGAAGATTGGGGCGCGATTATTATCGCGCGTGATCAGCAAGATGATCCTTTATTTGGTGATCGTGTTAGAGAAGAATTTCGTGAGCTGCGCCATAAAATTATCAGCTTAACACCTGAGCGTTTTGGTGGCCTAGGTCTAGCACATAGCCCGCGAATGACTGCGCATAAAGAAGGGCAGGAGCTGCTTTCCATTAAGGGCTTGGTGACCTCGTACGGACAGATAGAAGTCTTGCATGATATTGATATCATCATTAACGCGGGTGAAATTGTTTCATTAGTGGGCGCCAATGGTGCGGGTAAATCAACGCTGTTAATGACTATTTCTGGTTTACAGCCCACGGATAAAGGGCAGATGTTTTTCGATGGTGAAGACTTATCAAAAGTGTCAGCCGATAAACGAGTGGGTAAAGGTATTGTGCAAGTGCCTGAAGGACGCCAAGTCTTTAAAGATATGACGGTTTATGACAACCTTTTATTGGGTGCATATACGCGCGGCGGTGATCCAGAGATTCAGAGCGATATCGAATTAATCTATAGAAAATTCCCAATTTTAAGACAAAAGCGTTATAACTTAGCCGGTGAGCTTTCAGGTGGTCAGCAGCAAATGTTGGCGATGGGACGCGCTCTAATGTCCCGTCCACGTTTATTGTTGCTAGATGAGCCCAGTATGGGTCTTGCGCCGCTGATTATTGAAGAGATCTTTGAGATTATCCGCGAGCTGAAAGATGAAGGGATGACCATCTTTTTAGTTGAGCAAAATGCGTCTCAAGCACTGGCGTTGGCAGATAGAGGCTATGTGCTAGAAACGGGGGACGTGGTGCTGCAAGGAACCGGTAAAGAATTGCTGAGTAACGATAAAGTCCGTGAAGCCTACTTAGGAATGTAACAGCTGCTAAATGATACGCCCGCATATTCAGTGCGGGCGTATCTATAACCATTTAGATTTTTACAGCAGCTCAACGTATCAGCTGTTGGTGATCAAGGTACCCACGCCATGATCGGTAAAGATTTCTAGCAATACCGCATTGGGTACACGGCCATCAATAATATGCGCGCTATTCACCCCACCTTGTACCGCATCTAAAGCACAGCGGATT
>DATERS010000074.1:0-17955 GCA_035271365.1 Thiopseudomonas sp. | reverse complement strand
CGGCCTAAACAAAAACGCCGCACTAAGCGGCATTCTTGATGACAATTTGGAGCGGGAAACGAGACTCGAACTCGCGACCCCGACCTTGGCAAGGTCGTGCTCTACCAACTGAGCTATTCCCGCATATGTCTTGGTGACGGGCGCTATAATAGCGAATTAAAATAATTCGTCAAGCCCTTTCTTTAAAATAGTTAACTATCTTGTTGATTTGTATGCAAATGTGGCTTCGCAGCACGTAAATACTGAACCATTGACCATAATGTCAGGATGGCTGACAGAATCAATAATGCATAGCCACTGATCACCCAAACATCAAAACCTGGCGGGTTTGCTAATAAAATAATCAATGCGACCATTTGTGCTGCTGTTTTCCATTTGCCAATATTGGATACGGCCACTTGCGCACGTTCACCGATTTCAGCCATCCATTCACGTAGAGCGGAGACTAGGATCTCTCGACAGATAATAATAATTGCAGGGAGGGTCAGCCATAAGTTGGTGTGTTCGGCTACGAGTAGCACTAGAGCCACAGCCACTAAAAGCTTATCAGCGACTGGATCAAGAAAGGCACCAAAGGGTGTGCTCTGGTTTAAGCGTCGAGCTAAATAGCCGTCGAGCCAGTCGGTAAAGCTGGCAAAAGCAAACACTGCGCTGGCAGCCCAATAACTCCAAGAGAAGGGCAGGTAGAATAATAAAATAAACACGGGGATTAGAGCCACGCGCATCATTGTTAAAATGTTTGGAATATTCATTAAGTAATTCTTTTTTTAGCAAAGAATGGGAGGCGCAGTTTACGCTTGGCGCAGCGCACTATATATAGACTCAGCAAGAGTTTTACTGATTCCTGGTGTTTTAGCAATTTCATCAATGCTGGCCCGTTTAAGTTCTTGTAAGCCGCCGAAGTACTTTAACAGTTCGCGACGTCGTTTTGGGCCCACACCAGCTATACCTTCGAGTACTGAAGTGCGCCGGGTCTTGCCACGCCGTGCGCGGTGTCCAGTAATAGCAAAACGGTGTGCCTCATCACGGATTTGCTGAATCAGATGTAGCGCAGGCGAGTGGACGGGTAAATTGAGCTGTGTGGCGGTGTCATTGATGTAGAGTGTTTCAAAACCTGCCTTGCGGGTTGCGCCTTTGGCAACACCCAACAGCAGGATTTGAGTGATGTTGAGCTCAGCAAAGACTTCACGGGCCATATTCAGTTGGCCTTTACCACCATCGACTAGCAGTACATCGGGTAGTTTGCCTTGGTTTTCTATGGCGCTGCTCAGTCGGCGATACAGCACTTGGCGCATCGCAGCATAGTCATCACCGGCGGTCACGCCTTCAATGTTGTAAATTCTATAATCAGATTTACGCGGTCCTTCAGGGCCAAAGACTACGCATGAGGCTACTGTGGCTTCGCCACTGGAGTGGCTGATGTCAAAGCACTCAAGATGTTCCGGCGGCTCAGCAAGATCTAGCGCCTGAGCTAAGGCTTTAAAGCGTGCAGTCATTTGCGTGCGATTGGCCAAGCGAGATTGTAAAGCCTGCTCAGCATTGGTCATGGCCAGTTGTTGCCAGCGTGAGCGCGTACCACGCACTCGGTGGCTGATCGCTATTTTATGCCCGGATTGTTGAGCGATGGCGTCTGCTATAGTTGGCCAGTCGTTATGTTCGCTGGTGACAATTAATTCAGTGGGAAAGTCGCGGTCGTGACTGCTTAAATAATATTGCGCGGTAAAGGCGGCTAAGATATCAGCGCTATCTTCTTCAATCGCTACCTGTGGGAAAAAGTTGTTACTGCCTAAAACACGGCCATCGCGTACGCTTATTACATGCACGCAGGCACCGCCGGGGCTGGTATAAGCGGCAATGATATCGACATTACCATGCCCGCCTTCCATGCTTTGCTGGTCTTGTGCGCGGCGCAATAAAGCAATTTGATCGCGTACAGCGGCGGCTGTTTCAAACTCTAAGGCTTGAGAGGCTTGCTCCATGTTGCGTGTGAGTTCGTCGGTGAGTGCGCTGCTGCGGCCCTCAAGAAACAGTACCGATAAACGCACATCCTCGGCATACTCCGCAGCATCAACTAAGCCAACGCAGGGTGCTTTGCAGCGTTGGATTTGATACTGCAAGCAAGGGCGGCTGCGATTGCTATAAAAGCTGTCTTCGCATTGACGTACCTTAAAGACTTTTTGCAGCATGCTGAGACTTTCACGAATCGAGCCTGCGCTGGGGTAGGGGCCAAAAAAGCGGTCATTACCTTTTTTGCTGCCGCGATGAATGCCTAAACGTGGAAAGTCATTTTTAGACAGAACGATATAGGGGTAGCTTTTATCATCGCGCAATAAAATATTGTAGGGCGGACGCCACTGTTTAATCAGTGTTTGTTCCAGTAGTAGTGCTTCAGTCTCATTGGCGGTGATGGTCAGTTCAATACTGGCGATCTTTGCGACCAGTGCCGCCGTTTTAGGGGCGTTGACTGTGGTTTTGAAATAGCTGCTGAGTCGATTCTTTAAATTCTTAGCTTTGCCGATATATAGCAGCTGTTGCTCGGCTGAAAACATACGGTACACCCCGGGATGCTGGGTGCAAGAGCGTAAAAATGCAGATGCATCAAAGAGCGGAGTTGTCATAAGCCACGCTTATCAATTGGAGTTGTCAACAAGGTTGTGGCGCACCGCTAAAAGAGCCAGTTCAACATCATTATCAATATTGAGTTTTTCAAAAATACGGTAGCGATAGGTATTAACAGTTTTGGGTGATAGGCACAGTAAATCAGAAATCAGTTGGATTTTTTGTCCGCTGGCGATCATTAAAGAAATTTGCATCTCTCGGTCAGATAATGGTGCAAATGGGCAACTTTTCTGATTTATATCACACGATTTCAGCGCCATTTGTTGCGCAATGCTAGAGCTGAGGTAGGACTTTCCATCAGCAACTTGGCGAATCGCGTTGACGGTTTCATCAATGCAGGCGCCTTTAGTGAGGTAGCCTGCTGCACCGGCCTGCAATAAGCGGGTCGGGAAGGGGTCATCTTCATAGGCTGATAATGCAAGGATTTTCACTTCAGGGAAGCGTTGTTTAATCTTGCGTGTCGCTTCTAAGCCGCCAATACCCGGCATGCGTACATCCATCAGAACCACATGAGGACTGAGCTCGCCAACCAGTTGATAGGCTTGTTCACCACTGTTGGCTTGGCCTACAACCTGTAAGTCACTGACGTCAGCGAGCATCCGAGCAATAGCGGTGCGCACTAAATCATGGTCATCAACGAGCAAAAGTTTGATCAAGAGCCACCCCAGAACTGAAACGCTTTTCTAATTGTACCGCTCAAAGTGTTTAACACAACAGTGGCGTAGTGTCATTGGCGGTTAATCACGCAAATGTATTTAAGCTGTGCTGACCTTGTATACTTGCGCGGAACTTTAAGGAGTCATCCTGGTGAGCATACAAATAAACTGGATTTGCAGTGATGCTGAGTTAGCGCAGCACTGTGAGCATTGGAATACATTGGCGTTTATTGCGCTGGATACAGAGTTTATCCGTGTTGATACATTTTACCCGATTGCGGGATTGTTGCAGGTCAGTGATGGTGAGTCGACCTATCTAATCGATCCATTATTGATTGGCGACTGGCAACCTTTGGCCGCTGTGTTTAGTAATCAGCAGGTGGTGAAGGTATTGCATGCGTGTAGTGAGGACCTTGAGGTGCTCTCGCTATTAACGGGTGCTTTACCTGTGCCGTTATTTGATACTCAAGTCGCTGCGGGTTATTTAAACCTTGGTTTTTCCATGGGCTACTCACGCTTGGTACAGCAGTTGTTGGATGTTGAACTGCCTAAGGGCGAGACGCGCTCTGATTGGTTGCAACGTCCGTTAAGTGAACTGCAGGTGCTGTATGCGGCGCAAGATACCGCGTATTTGGTCGATGTCTATCAGGCGTTAATGCAGCAGTTGTCTGAGCGTAAACTGGCTTGGGTGCTGGAAGATGGTGCTTTTTTAGTCGATTCTTATCTGCAAACGCCTGATCCATATGAATTATGGCGTTCGGTCAAGCTGGCGTGGAAATTGTCGCCAAAGCAGTTGGCGGTATTGCGAGAGTTGTCGGCGTGGCGTGAATTGCAGGCGCGTGAACGTGATGTGCCGCGCAATCGAATTATTCGTGAGAGTACCTTGTGGGCGTTGGCCAGTGAGATGCCATCAGATATGGCGCAGTTGGCACCACTGGAAGATATGCATCCGCGTATTATGCGTCAGGAAGGTGCGACCTTGCTTAAGATTGTTAAGCAGGCGCGTAATTTACCTGAGTCGGATTGGCCAGTTGCATTGCCTGAGCCGTTGCCGATTGAGGCGTCCAAGGTGTTGAAAAGTTTGCGTAAGATTGGTTTAGCGTTGGGGCTTGAATTGGATATTGCGCCGGAATTGATGTTGCGTAAGAAAATTCTTGAAGAGTTATTGCGTTCGGGTTATCCAAATGGTCCTTATCAGTTGCCGGCGAGTTTGCACGGTTGGCGTCGTGAATTGATGGGTGATGCGTTATTACAGTCTTTAGAAGGTGCGCAATGAAACGAATTTGTTCGGTTTATCAGAGTTCTAAAAAAACGGGTATGTATTTGTATGTGTTGCGTGCAGATGCATTGAAAAAAGTGCCTGAGGCGTTGCTTGAGTTGTTTGGTAAGCCTAAGCATTCGTTTGATTTGGTATTGACGCCTGAGCGTAAGCTGATTCGTGAGGACATTGCTCAGGTGCTGCAGAATTTGGATTCGCAGGGCTACCATTTGCAGCTGCCGCCGCCAGATGATGAGTATATTGTGCACTGGCCTGAGGAATTGTTGCGTCGTAATGATCCGATGTGATTTTTGCGTGTGACGTTTTGCCTGGTGTGTTGATGTTTTTGTGTTGTGTACGAGTGGGTTGAGTTGTGCGCGTGGCGTCCTGCAGGGTATGGCTGTTCCTTCGATGAATCATCCTGATTCAACTCAGGCGCTACGCCATCCCTGGCTGCGCTTGTCGCTCATACCCAGCAGGACTGGTTGAGCATTTGTGATGTGTTCAGGTGTTCAGGGTTGGTTTTTTGCGTAAGATTTGGTGTGCTTGGAGTGGAGTGTTTGTTGCCGAAAGAGTGAGCCGGTATTAGAGGGGAGGGGGTATGAGAAGGGATTGGTGCTTTTCTATAGGCATAAAAAAACCCGCCGAAGCGGGTTTTTTAGATGCACAAATTAAGAAACAACTTGTACTTCTTCAGCCTGCATACCTTTCTGGCCGCGAGCTGCGACGAAAGATACAGTTTGGCCTTCTTTCAGACTTTTAAAACCGTCGCTTTGGATAGCGCGGAAGTGAACGAATAAATCGTCACCTGACTGAGGAGTGATGAAGCCGAAGCCTTTTTCATCATTAAACCATTTAACTACACCAGTTTGGCGATTAGACATTGTATGTCTCCTTGAACGAAGTAAAATTATACTTGGGCTGAGCCCAAGGTGATACTGAGCGCAAGGAGTTACAGGAGTCGTAGCAATGATTGGATCGAGATCTAAACATATATTGATTCACGTACACAAGCAGCAGCAGTGAGATGAACTGTACCCCTTTTTCACCGAAGTGCCAACACTATTTTACTATTTGTCTAAAAGATTAGCTTTTTATTTGTTTGGCCGCGCTTTTTGCGAGTGTGCTTTGTTGTGTCATCTGCGACCTTATGCAGTAAACTAGCTGAAAAATTTAACCCTATTAGTACTTTGAATTTAGGAAGGTCAACATGAGCATTAAGTCAGATAAGTGGATTCGTCGTATGGCGCAAGAGCACGGCATGATTGAGCCTTTTGTCGAGCGTCAGGTGCGCAATGAGAACTCTGAGCCAGTGATTTCCTACGGTGTGTCCAGTTATGGCTACGATGTGCGTTGTGCTGATGAATTTAAAGTGTTTACTAATCTGCACTCGGTGACAGTGGATCCGAAAAACTTTGATGAAAAAAGTTTTGTTGATGTGAAGGGTCCAGTATGTATTATTCCGCCAAACTCATTTGCGCTGGCGCGCACAGTGGAGTTTTTCCGCATTCCACGTAATGTCCTGACGATTTGTTTAGGTAAGAGTACTTATGCGCGTTGTGGAATTATCGTCAACGTCACGCCACTGGAGCCTGAGTGGGAAGGTCATGTGACGCTCGAGTTCTCAAACACAACCACATTACCTGCAAAAATTTATGCCAATGAAGGCGTGGCGCAAATGCTGTTTTTTGAATCTGATGAAGAGTGTGAAGTGTCGTATAAGGATCGTAATGGTAAGTATCAGGGCCAGCGTGGTGTGACTTTGCCACGTGCTTAATGAGTTTTGTTGAGTTTTATTGAAACGGTAGATTGTGTATGCAGTCTGCCGTTTTTTTATGGGGCTTGGGCGGTCTGTGTGCAAGTATTCTTAAGTTTTTCTTGGTGTTCGCTTGGTATTGATAGGCTGAATATTTGGCGTGGGCTGTGCTTCGCTATTGCTGTTGTTCCGTCGATGAACCCGTCCGGGGTTCAACTCCGGCGCTGCGCCATCCATGGCTCGCTTGTCACAGCAACAGCGAAGCACGCATTGAGCCTATGTATTGCTTGGGCTGTCGCAGTTCCAGTCATTTAGAAGGCGTATATATTTATACTCATATATCAGATGGATGTGAGTTGTGACGTATTACAATTGTGCATACAACATATCTGATCAATGAGTACCCTGTGGGTGCTGCGGCAAGCGTAGCCATGGATGGCGTAGCGCCCGAATCACGCCAGGAAGGCGTGTTGAGGGAAGAGCTGTACTCACAGGGTACGGCATGCACCTAAGCTGCTTATCAGCACTCAAGATATAGTGTTGGCTTTTAGCAGAAATTGTTAAAGCGGAAACAGAACAGGCACTAAAATAACGCTAGTGAACATCACAATCACCGTAAAGGGCACACCAATGCGGACAAAATCGCTAAAGCGGTATTGACCGGGTCCGAGGACTAAAGTGTTCACTGGCGATGAGATCGGCGTCATAAAGGCTGCGGAGGCGGCGATGGCGACGATCATCGCAAAGGGTGCGGGTGATGCTTGCATGGCCTGCGCGCTGGCGATAGCGACCGGTGCCATCAGAACAGCTGTCGCGGTATTGGAGATAAAAAGGCCAATCAGTGCGGTGGTGACAAATAAAATAGCTAAGATCATCCTTGGACCTGCATCACCAAATAGGCTGAGCAGACCATCCACTGCTAAATCAATACCGCCAGTTTTTTGCAGAGCCAAGGCAAAGGGCAGCATGCCGACAATCAATAAAATACTTTGCCAGTGAATCGAGCGGTAGGCGCTGTCCATATCCACGCAGCGAAAGGCGCCCATCAGTAAGCAGCCAATAAAAACGGCTATAACGTTAGGAACCATGCCGCTGACCATTAAGATAATCATCACTGCAAGGCTAAATAAAGCGTGGGGTGCTTGGCTGAGTGCTGGCGCAACATCATCGACTTCAGCCGGCAGACTCAAAACGAGGAAATCACGGTTATGCCCTTGCAGTTGGCGGATATGTTGCCAATTACCAGCAACTAACAGTGTGTCACCAGCTTTAAGTTTTTCATCAACCAATAAGCCCTCAAGTGCTTGCTGATTGCGACGTAAACCAATCACATTGAGTTTGCGCTTGCTGCGAAAACCCAGTTCTTGAATGGTTTTCCCAGCCAAAAGAGAATCAGGCGGCAGCATCACTTCAGCAACACCAAGCGAACGGTGGTGATCGCTAAAATAGCTGCTTTTCATCGCCACCGGCTCAACACCCAATTCATAGTAGAAGTTGAGCAGGTCAATGGTCGGGCTGACTAAGTCGACTAATAAAATATCACCGGCACGCAGTTCAGTACTGCCCGTTGCACCGAGTAAAATACTACGAAAACGTCGCTGACGTTCGACCGCAATCACATTGATGCCGGCTTGTTTGCGCAGGCGTAACTCGTTGAGTGTTTGCCCCGCTAGGATCGAGTTGGGGCGCACACGTAAGCGGCGTTCACGGCCGGCCAAGCGGTACTCGCGGACTAAATCAGCAATATTATGACGTGGCTCGCCGGCTGCTTTTTGGCTTTCAGCGCTGGCCAGCCAATGACGCGTAGCCAGCATGTAAATAATGCCCAACACTAGAACTGTCAGGCCAATGGGTGCGAAAGCGAAAAAGCTAAAGCCCTCAAAACCTGCGCGTACCAGTTCACTGTGCACAATCATATTGGGCGGCGTGGCGACTAAGGTCATCATGCCGCTCATTAAACCGGCAAAACTCAGAGGCATCATTAGGCGGCTGGGTGAGATATTCAGACGTGCGGCAATGCTTAATACCACAGGAATAAAAATCGCCACCACGCCGGTTGAACTCATCACCGAGCCTAATCCGGCGACGGTCAGCATCAGCAGCACGATTAAGCGTGTTTCACTGCTACCGGCGCGATGCATCAGCCGTTCACCCAGCTGATAAGCAATTCCGGTGCGCACTAAACCATCGCCGATGACAAAGAGTGCAGCAATCACCACCACGCTGGGATCACTAAAACCAGCTAAGGTTTCTGGGACAGTCAGCACGCCAGTCAGCGGCAGGGCGACAATCATCAATAGCGCCACCACATCCATGCGCGGTTTATTGCGCACAAATAACACCACGGCGGCTAGCAGTAGCAGCAACACTATGGCCAGCTGTGTATTCATCTTAGCTGAGCAGCAGGGCGTCGTCGGCGAGCTTTTCGCCACGGACTTTTTCAAACATGGCCAGCAAGTCAGGTACATCCAGCCCTTTACGTTGCTCGCCGCTGACGTCCAATACCACTTGTCCTTGGTGCAGCATAATGGTGCGATCGCCGACATCCAAAGCTTGGCGCATGCTGTGGGTGACCATCATGGTGGTCAGTTGTTTTTCTTTCACAATGCGCTGGGTCAACTGTAAAACAAAGTCTGCCGTGCGTGGATCTAGAGCAGCGGTGTGTTCATCCAACAAGAGAATTTGCGATGGACGCAGCGCCGCCATTAATAGGCTCACCGCTTGACGTTGGCCGCCTGATAACAAACCAATACGGTCATGTAAGCGGTCTTCTAGGCCCAGACCTAAAGTGGCTAGATGCTCACGAAAGCCATCGCGCAGTGACGCTTTGACCGCACGACTTAAGCCGCGGCGTTGGCCACGTTGCTCAGCCAAAGACATATTTTCTTCAATGGTCAGGTCTTCACAAGTACCGGCCATGGGGTCTTGGAATACTCGCGCGACTTGTTTGGCGCGCGCCCAGACGGGCAGATCAGTGACATCGACATCATCAATTAAAATACTGCCGCTATCGATGCTCAGGTCGCCAGAGATGGCATTGAGAAATGTTGATTTGCCTGCGCCATTGGTACCAATCACCGTCACAAACTGTCCGGTTGGAATTTGCAATGACATACCGCACAGCGCCCGAGTTTCAATTGGCGTGCCAGGGTTAAAGGTGATATGTAAATCATTAGCCTTAAGCATCTTAAACCCTCTTGCGGCGTGACATACGCTGTTTGATCAGTGGAATCACCAGAGCAAAGGTGACCAGTAATGCGGTGACTAAGTTGAGGTCTTGCGCTTGCAGGCCAATAAAGTCGCTATTGAGTGCTAGGGCAATAAAGAAGCGGTAGACAATTGCACCTAAAACCACCGCTAGCGTCACCAAGAACAGCTTGCGTGATGGCAAAATACTTTCACCAACAATCACTGCAGCTAAACCAATCACAATAGTACCGATACCCATAGAGATATCCGCACCACCTTGGCTTTGTGCAAATAGCGCACCAGCTAAACCCACCAGTCCATTGGAAATGGCCATACCCAAAATCACCATCGCGCCGGTATTAATACCTTGGGCGCGGGCCATACGAGGGTTGGAACCGGTGGCGCGAATGGCCAGACCTTGGCGCGTGGAGAAGTAAGCATCCAAGGCCAGCTTTGCTAGCAAGACCACAACAATCAAAATTACCGGGCGGGCAATATAATCAATCATCCAGCTCGGCTCGAGGATGGTGAAAACCGTGGGCTCCATAATTAGTGGAATATTGGGCTTGCCCATAATGCGCAGGTTGATGGAATACAGGGCAATCATCATTAAGATACTGGCCAGCAAATCCATGATTTTTAAATGCACATTTAACACAGCGGTAATGATGCCCGCGCCGGCACCGGCCAAAGCAGCTAATGCCGTGGCTAAAAAAGGATCCATGCCGTTGGATATGCATAACGCACCAACAGCGCCACCCAAAGGGAAGCTGCCATCAACGGTTAAGTCAGGAAAGCGTAATAAGCGGAAGGAGATAAACACCCCGAGTGCCACTAAACTAAAGATCAGGCCGATCTCGAGGGCACCAAACATTGAAAACAGGGACATGGGTAGGTTGACCGAAGGCTAAATAAAAAGACCCCGAGCGCAGACTGCAACTCGGGGCGCGTTAGGGTAGTGAATTAACGAATCACTTCAGCTGCGCTATCAATCAGCTCTTGCGACAAGGTTACGCCTTGCTTTTCAGCCGCTGCTAGATTGACAAATAACTGAATATTTTCACTGGTCTCAGGTTTGATATCGCCTGGTTTTTCACCCTTTAAGATGCGCACGACGATACGGCCAGTTTGCTGACCGAGTTCGCGGTAATTAACACCTAAAGCAGCAATTGCGCCACGCTTAACACTGTCAGTATCAGAAGCAATCAACGGTATTTTCATATCGTTACCGACTTTAACTAAAGCTTCATAGGCTGAAACCACGTTGTTGTCAGTGTTGGTATAAATCACATCAACTTTGCCGACTAAGCTGCGTGCTGCGGTACCGACGTCAACTGAGCGTGGTGCAGCGGCTTCAACTAATGTGAGGCCGTATTCTGGCAAGATTTTTTTCAGTGCAGTGACGACGGCAACTGAGTTGGCTTCGCCTGGGTTAAACACCATGCCAATACGCTTAGCGTTCGGGATGATTTGTTTAACCAGTTCCATCTGCTTGCCCAGCTCCAGTACATCGGACACGCCGGTGACGTTGGTACCGCTGGCTTCCCAGCTTGGCGTCAGTTGACCTTCAACAGGGTCAGTGACCGCTGAGAATACAATCGGAACACGTTTAGTGCCGGCAACAGCCGCTTGTGCTGATGGCGTTGCAATAGCAACGATAGCATCCGGTTGGTCGCCAATAAATTTACGGGCAATTTGTGCCGCAGTGCCGGTATTGCCTTGAGCACTTTGGTATTGCCACTTGAGGTTTTTACCCTCAGTGTAACCGGCTTCGTGCAGTGCATCTAAAACACCGTCACGTACCGAATCGAGAGCAGGGTGCTCAACAATAGCGGTCACGGCTACAGATTTAACTGATTCAGCCATTACAGCAAAGGATGCGCTGATAGATAAGGTTAGTGCACTGAGCGTGAGCAACGCTTTTTTTGAGAACGTAGTCATGTTTTCATGCCTCTAATGGGGTCGTTGGCAGTATGCCTGAGCGACCCCGTTTGTATAGATGAATCAGTGGGTTATAAACTGGCGATACGCGTGTGTTGTTCGGTCAGGCGCGCTAAGGCTTGCTCGTAGTCAGCTTGCTTAGCCCGTTCTTTCTCAATCACATCGGCGGGCGCTTTTGCGACAAAGCCTTGATTGGAAAGTTTGCCAGAGACACGTTTAATCTCACCGTTGAGGCGTTGCATTTCCTTATCCAAACGCGCCAGTTCAGCTTTAGTATCGATCAAACCTGCCATCGGTACTAAAACTTGCATCTCGCCAACCAAAGCAGTGGCTGACATCGGTGCTTCTTGGTCAGCCGCTAACAAGGTGACTGATTCAAGCTTGGCCAGTTTATTGAGCGTGACACTATTCACCTCTAAGCGGCGCAGATCTTCAGCTGTGGTATTACCTAAATACAGCGGGATCGGTGTGCCCGGACCAATATTCATTTCTGCACGAATATTACGCAGAGCCAGCATCAGCTCTTTGAGCCATTCGATATCGCCTTCAGCTTGTGCATCAACAGCATCGTTAGTACTGGCAGGGAAGGGCTGCAACATAATGGTATCGCCGGTTTTGCCAGCCATCGGTGCAATACGTTGCCAGATTTCTTCAGTGATAAAGGGCATAAACGGATGCGCTAAACGCAAGGCTGCTTCGAGTACACGCACTAAGGTACGGCGCGTACCGCGAGTGAGTTCAGCGGGTGCTTCTTTATCCCAGAGAACCGGCTTAGATAGTTCTAAGTACCAGTCGCAATATTGGTTCCAGATAAACTCATACAGCGCTTGCGCGGCAAGGTCGAAACGGAAGTTATCCAGTTGACGCGCTACTTCAGCTTCAGTGCGTTGTAATTGCGAGATAATCCAACGGTCAGCCACGGTCAGCTCAACAGCTTGACCATCGATGCCGCAATCTTGCTCTTCGCACTGCATCATTACATAGCGCGCAGCGTTCCAGATTTTATTACAGAAGTTACGGTAGCCTTCAACACGACCCATATCGAACTTCACATCACGACCGGTTGAGGCCAATGATAAGAAGGTAAAGCGCAGGGCGTCAGTACCGTAACTGGCAATGCCGTCAGCAAACTCTTCGCGGGTTTGTTTCTCGATGGCTTTAGCCATTTGTGGTTGCATCATGCCGCTGGTGCGTTTTTCGACCAGAGTTTCCAGATCAATACCGTCAATGATATCCAGCGGGTCCAAAACATTACCTTTGGACTTGGACATCTTATGGCCTTGGCTGTCGCGAACTAAGCCATGCACATAAACAGTTTTAAACGGAATTTGCGGCGTGCCATCTTCATTCTTCAGCAGGTGCATGGTCATCATAATCATGCGTGCAACCCAGAAGAAGATGATGTCAAAACCTGTCACCAATACATCGGTAGGGTGGAAGGTTTTTAGGAAGTCAGTTTGTTCTGGCCAGCCTAAAGTGGAGAAGGTCCACAGGCCTGAGCTAAACCAGGTATCCAGCACGTCATTGTCTTGGCGCAGATTGATATCGCCTAGGTTGTGCTTGCTACGTACTTCAGCTTCGTTGCGACCGACATAGACATTGCCAGCATCGTCATACCAAGCCGGAATACGGTGCCCCCACCAAAGTTGGCGGCTGATGCACCAGTCTTGAATGTCGCGCATCCAGCTGAAATACATATTTTCGTATTGCTTAGGTACAAACTGAATACGGCCATCTTCAACGGCTGCAATTGCAGGCTCAGCGAGTGGCTTAGTCGATACATACCATTGGTCAGTTAACCATGGCTCAATCACAGCGCCAGAACGGTCACCGCGTGGGGTTTTTAGTGCGTGATCGTCAATGCTGACCAATAAATCCTTAGCTTGCAGTGCTGCGACGATTTGCTTACGAGCTTCAAAACGATCCAGACCAGCAAATTCAGCAGGCAAGCTGTTATCTAAGGCATCGTTCACCGTACCGTCACTATTAAACATCTGTGCGGTGGCTAAGATAGCAGCGTCTTGGTCAAGAATATTGATCAGTGGCAGATTGTGGCGCTTGCCCACTTCATAGTCATTAAAGTCGTGCGCAGGAGTGATTTTTACGCAACCGGTTCCAAACTCTGGATCACAGTAGTCATCGCCAACAATAGGAATACGACGGCCCACTAATGGCAGATCAATAAAGGAGCCAATCAGTGCTTTATAGCGCTCATCGTCTGGATTGACGGCAACAGCACTATCACCCAGCATAGTTTCTGGACGCGTGGTGGCGACGACTAAGTAATCTTGACCATCGGCAGTTTTAACGCCATCGGCCAGTGGGTAACGCAGATTCCATAAATGACCTGTTTCATCGTGGTTTTCCACTTCAAGGTCAGAAATAGCGGTGTGGAATTTAGGGTCCCAGTTCACCAAACGTTTACCACGGTAAATCAGGCCATCTTCATGCAAACGCACAAAGGCTTCTTTAACCGCGTCGGACATTCCATCATCCATGGTAAAGCGCTCACGAGACCAATCCACCGAGCTACCAAGGCGACGAATTTGACGGGTAATCGTACCGCCCGATTCTTCTTTCCATTCCCAAACTTTGTCTAAGAAGGCTTCGCGGCCCAGATCGTGACGGTCCAGGCCTTGTGCAGCCAGTTGACGTTCCACCACCATTTGCGTGGCGATACCTGCGTGGTCAGTACCGGGCTGCCATAGAGTGTTATGGCCTTGCATACGGCGATAACGAATCAGCGCATCCATAATGGCGTTATTAAAACCATGACCCATATGTAAGCTGCCAGTAACGTTTGGCGGCGGAATCATAATGGTGTACGGCTGACCAGAACCCTGGGGCGCAAAGTATTGATTGGTTTCCCATGACTGGTACCAAGTGGCTTCAATGGCGTGCGGCTGATAGGTCTTATCCATAGTGCGGCGGGACCCCTACTTAAAATACGGCTAATCGGAAAACCGTAAAGTATACCGTCAAACGCGCGTTGGCCATAGGCTCAGACGTGGGTTTTGCTAATAAGGTGACGAATTAAGGTTTTTAGTCAGCTTGAAGCCGTTTTTATTGCATGTGACGCTTTGTTAAAAACGTTAATCAGGACAGCGCTTGGGTGAGTGCTGCAGCTTGGTCTGCTGGCTGGGCTTATAGTGGCAGGATATGGGGGAGTACGAATGGCCTAATCAGGGCAGGCAAACCGTGCGCAGCCCGTCAATATGTGGTAAAACGTACGGTACTAATCGATTTAACAGGTTAGTGACGTTCTCAGGGCGGGGCGAGATTCCCCACCGGTGGTAATTGTCTTATACAGGCATAGCCCACGAGCGCTTGTTTACGCTGGTAACAAAGGTAAGCAAGGTCAGCAGACTTGGTGAGATCCCAAGGCCGACGGTTACAGTCCGGATGAAGAGAGAGCGGGATCCGTTACCGTGCATCTCATGCGCGGCACACTCCCATTCGATCAAAAATAGCCTTGTTTGATATAAACAGGAGATCGACACAAGCGAATCAAACAGAATTCGTGTTGTGCGGAGGTTCTATGTTTACAGGAATAATCGAAGCAATCGGCCATATACGTAGCATGACCCCTAAAGGTGGTGATGTGCGTGTGCATGTGGCGACAGGCAAGTTGGATTTAACCGATGTAAAGCTGGGCGATAGCATTGCTGTGAATGGCATCTGCTTAACCGCAGTGGAGCTGCCAGGTGATGGCTTTTGTGCGGATGTCAGTCGTGAAACCTTAACGCGTACGGCGCTAGTCAACCTGAAAACCAACAGTCCGGTGAACTTGGAGAAGGCTCTACTGCCGACCACGCGCTTGGGTGGGCATTTGGTTAGCGGTCACGTAGATGGTGTCGGTGAAGTGCTCTCGCGCAGTGACAGTGCGCGGGCTGTCGAGTTCTGGATACGAGCACCCAAAGAGCTGGCACGTTATATCGCTATGAAAGGCTCAATCACTGTTGACGGCACCAGCCTCACAGTTAATGGTGTCAATGGCAGTGAGTTTCAACTGACCATCGTGCCCCATACTTTACAAGAAACCATTATGGCGGATTACCAAGCAGGGCATTTAGTCAATCTTGAGATCGACTTAATTGCTCGCTACCTTGAGCGTTTATTGCAAGGTGATAAAGCCGCTGAACCCACCAGTCACGCCATTACTGCCGGCTTTTTAGCCGAGCATGGTTTTATGCGTTCTTAATTGAAGGGTTATCCTGTGTCTCTGAATACTATTGAAGAAATTGTTGCTGATATTCGTGCCGGTAAAATGGTTATCCTCATGGATGACGAAGACCGCGAAAACGAAGGTGATTTAATTATCGCTTCGGAGTGTGTCACTGCCGAACATATTAACTTTATGGCCAAGCATGCACGCGGCTTAATTTGTATGCCGATGAGTGTTGAGCGCTGTGAGCGTTTAGGTTTGCCATTGATGGCACAACATAATGCTTCAGGTTTTGGTACTAAATTTACCGTATCCATTGAAGCGGCTGAAGGTGTCACCACCGGTATTTCTGCAGCAGACCGTGCGCGTACCGTGCAAGCTGCCGCGGCTAAAGATGCTGTAGCGGCTGATATTGTCAGCCCAGGTCATATTTTCCCATTGATGGGTCAGCCAGGTGGTGTCCTTGCTCGTGCAGGACATACTGAAGCCGCTTGTGATTTAGCACGCTTAGGTGGCTATGAGCCCAGCGGTGTGATTTGCGAAATTATGAACGACGACGGCACTATGGCGCGTCGTCCTGAGTTGGAAGTCTTTGCCCTAGAGCACGGCATTAAAATTGGCACCATTGCTGACTTGATTCACTATCGTATGATCCATGAGCGCACTATTGAGCGCGTTTCAACAAAAGTGCTGGACAGTGAATTGGGCAAATTTGATTTAGTCACTTACCGTGAATCGACTGGTGGTGATGTTCATATGGCGCTGACTTTAGGTACTATTAGCCCTGAAGAACCCACTTTAGTGCGTGTACACAATATGGATCCATTGCGCGACCTCTTTATGGTCAAGCAAAATCAGCGTTGGAGCTTGCGTGCAGCAATGGCCGAAGTGGCTAAAGCAGGCAGTGGTGTGGTGCTATTATTAGCCAACCAAATGACCGGTTCCAGTTTGCTGGCGCACTTAGAGCGTCAGTTGGGTGTTGAAGGTGATGCAAAAGCAGCTAAAAATTCGGGGACTTACAGCACTGTAGGTGCCGGCTCACAGATTTTGCGTGACCTAGGTGTGCGTAAAATGCGCTTATTAAGTTCGCCAATGCGCTTTAATGCCATATCCGGATTCGACTTAGAAGTTGTAGAATACCTGCAACCGCAGGATTAACTGTTATTGGAGCGGCAGCTAGCGCCGCTCCTTCGCTCTTTATTAGGATGAAAAATCATGACCTTGAAGACAATCGAAGGTACCTTTATTGCCCCACAAGGCAAGTTTGCGCTGGTTGTTGGCCGTTTCAACAGCTTTGTTGTAGAAAGCTTGGTTGAAGGCGCAATTGATACATTAGTGCGTCACGGTGTCAGCAAAGACAACATTACCGTGATCCGTGCGCCAGGTGCTTTTGAGCTGCCTTTAGTTGCACAAAAAGTTGCCGAGCGTAAAGAATACGCAGCAATTATTGCCTTAGGTGCAGTGATTCGTGGCGGTACGCCACACTTTGAATATGTATCAGGCGAGTGCACTAAAGGTTTAGCGCAAGTAATGATGCAGTTTGGCGTGCCAGTGGCCTTTGGCGTATTGACCGTTGATTCAATCGAGCAAGCGATTGAGCGTTCAGGTACCAAAGCCGGTAACAAAGGTTGTGAAGCAGCGACATCAGCGCTGGAAATGGTCAGCCTGCTTGCGCAGTTGGAGGCCAAGTGAGCTTAAATAACGACGACTGTCGCGATAACCCACCGCCGCGAGCTAAAGGGCGGATTGCGATGCGCCGTGTTGCCCGTACCTTGGCAATGCAAGCGTTATACCAGTGGCATGTGGCTGGACAAAACCTCAATGAAATTGAAGCGCAGTTTCGCGTGGATAACGACTTTAATGGTGTCGACGGTCTGTACTTCAATGAAATCTTGCGCGGCGTGCCGGGTAAGAAAAGTGAAATTGATGCACAGATTGAGCCCTATTTAGACCGTCCAATGACTGAATTGGATCCGGTTGAGTTGGCTATTTTGCGTTTAGCAACATGGGAGCTGAGCACGCGTATTGATGTACCTTACCGCGTGGTGATCAATGAAGGCATTGAGCTGGCAAAAGTCTTTGGTGCCACCGATGGTCATAAATATGTGAATGGTGTTCTTGATAAATTAGCCCTGCGCTTGCGCGGAGCAGAAATTCGTGACGCTAAACTCAATAGAAAATAAGTCTATGCTGCGCTCATCAGGCTTAAGCAGGGTGGGTGTTGCTGGATGAATGAATTTGAGTTGATTCAACATTTTTTCACCCGTTCTGCCTGTGCGCAGGGCGGTGAAAATATCTCTTTAGGTATTGGTGATGATTGCGCACTGCTGCAGATTCCTGCAGGTCAAAGTTGCGCTGTATCCACGGATAC
>DATERS010000073.1:0-3784 GCA_035271365.1 Thiopseudomonas sp. | reverse complement strand
CTGGCAGGTCCTTAACCCCAGCTAGACGTGCTGCTTCAAATGCGCGCAATTGCGCCAAACCACTCGGACCTGCGCCTAATATAGCGATTTTTTTCTGACTCAAAGTATTCTCCCATAGATAACATTAGCTACTACTTTATATTAAATGGGTATATAAGTCCAATTAGCACACTATATAAGAACAATATAGGCACATCACAACAGCCAAATAATCATAAATTCAATAATTTCACCTCGACAAAATAAACTGTATTTTCTCAGCATTTTAATACAGTATAAAAATTATGCTAACTACTTAAATAAAACAATAAAAACAACTTTTTAATATATAAAAATACAAACTTAAAAATTAAAAATTAAAAACAAAACTACTTTAAATAATAAAAAACTTTATCAGTGATGTATTCTGACAAACAAAACAACTCTATTTAAACACTGAACAAAAAATACAAGAGAAAGAGGTGCAGCTAGAATAGAATTCAATCTTACTTGAGCCCGTATGCATTTCACCTAAGGAGCAGAACCATGAGTGCAGATCAGCACCCTAACCTACCGACCATGACTCCACCTGCAATAGTCTCCCCCGCCAAACATATCGAAGCTCTAACCGGCGACCCCAACTTTATGACATCTCTAGCACGCGGCTTAGCCGTGATTCATGCTTTTCAGGAACGTAAGCATTACCTCACCATCGCGCAGATCAGCCACCGTACTGAAATACCGCGCGCCTCGGTGCGCCGCTGTTTACATACATTAATCAAACTAGGGTATGCCACAACAGATGGTCGCACCTATTCTTTATCACCTAAGATTCTGACCTTAGGGCATGCCTACTTGTCTTCAACACCACTGATGGCCACGGCACAACCGATTCTAGATCGCATCAGCAAAGAGTTACACGAGACCTGCTCAATGGCTGTCCTGGAAGGTGATGAGATCCTTTATATTGCGCGCTCAGCAACGCCACAGCGACTGATATCCATCGACTTAAGCGTTGGCAGTCGCTTACCCGCGTACTGCACATCAATGGGGCGTATCTTATTGGCAGGGCTGAGCCAACATGCACTGGATGACTATTTAACCTGTGCGGATTTACATATTAAAACTAGCCGTACCGTGCACACTATAGAAAAACTGCATGCCAGCATTGCGCAAATTCAAGAACAAGGTTGGGTGATTATTGATCAAGAACTGGAAAGCGGCCTGCGTTCTATTGCTGTGCCTTTTAAAGACTTATCAGGACAAGTACTTGCCGCGATTAATATCGGCACCCATGTGAGTCGAGTCTCTAGAGAAGAATTAGAAAGCCGCTTTTTACCTGTATTACTTGAAGCCAGTGCCGAGCTCAGCGCACAACTCTTTACATAAACTACCCACCACTTTAGAAGTGGTGGGTAGTTCATAAGTCTAAAACCACAAAAAATAAGACTCAAGCTCTGAATCAGAGCTAAAAGTACGCGGCGCGAGTCATTAACTGTTCGATAGCCGAACACAATCTATCCCTGCTAATTGTACCTAGACGTCTGAACTCCCATGATCGGACTGACTGCAAACACCTGACTGGATCAGCTCAAGTTTGTATCACTGCAGCACTACATAACAATAAATACAATTAAAGGTATATTTTATGCTTATTTCTCGTAGCCCTTTGGCGCTATCGGTAACGCTGGCTGTCACAGTTGCAGCCTCCGCCTTCCCCTTACTGTCGCACGCTGCATTTGTAGACGACGCCAAGGTTTCCTTAAATCTGCGTAACTTTTACATCAACCGTAATTTTGTCGATTCAGCCGCCACGCAAAACCGCGCAGAAGAATGGACACAAAGCTTTATCCTCAATGCTCAATCAGGTTTTACCGACGGTACAGTAGGATTTGGCCTTGATGTTCTGGGCCTTACAGCCATCAAATTACAAGGCGGTAAAGGTACGGCCGGAACAGGTTTGCTGCCCGTACATCACGATGGCCCACCGGATAACTACGGACGTCTAGCCGTTGCCGGCAAAACTAAATTATCAAAAACAGAACTTAAAGCCGGCGAATGGGTGACGGCTCTGCCTATCCTACGCTCTGACGATGGCCGCTCCTTGCCACAAACCTTTCAAGGTGCGCAACTGACCTCAAACGAATTTTCCGGCTTGAGCCTTTACGGTGGCCAGTTTCGAAAAAACAGCCCGCGAGATAGCGCCAGCATGGATAAAATGAGCTATGCCGGCGCACGCTCTGACCGTTTCAACTTTGCCGGTGGTGAATACACCTTTAATGAAAAGCGCGCACAGGCTGGGATTTGGTATGCCGAACTCAAAGACGTTTACCAGCAGCAATACTACAATTTACGTCTAAGCCAGCCCACAGGTGACTGGGTCTTAGCTGCTAATCTTGGTTATTTTACCGGCAAGGACAACGGCAGTGCGCGAGCCGGTAAACTTGATAACAAAACCGTTTCCGGCCTATTTTCTGCTCAGTACGCCAGCCATACCTTTTATCTGGGCCTACAAAAGGTCAACGGTAATAATGGTTGGATGCGCGTGAATGGCACCAGTGGCGGATCCTTAGCCAACGATAGCTTTAATAACAGCTACGACAATGCCAAAGAACGCTCTTGGCAAGTGCGCCATGACTTCAACTTTACTGATCTGGGTGTACCCGGTCTGACGATGATGAACCGCTATATCAGCGGTGATAATGTGCACACTGCAACCACTAAGAGTGGTAAAGAATGGGGCCGCGAATCCGAACTGGCTTACACAGTGCAAAATGGCATGCTGAAAAGCCTGAATATCAAATGGCGTAACTCAAGCCTGCGCCAAAACTTCGCTCAGCGCGATTTAGACGAGAACCGTATTATTTTCAACTACCCGTTAAGTATTCTCTAATCCAGCACAGCCACCAAGCACGCCAATGCTGGGTGGCTCAACTTTACTAATAAAATCCTGCCGTTGCTGCAACCCACTCACTGCCCAGTTCACTTACCGAGCCCCGCGTATTTCAAAAAATACTGGCGAACCTCAAGCGACAGATCAGCGATTCACATCCACGACTATTCGTCCACGAATTTTGCCATCCAGCAGCTCTTGGGCCATAGGGATGACCTCACTGAGGCTAACTTCTTGGGTGATCTGCGCCAATTGCGCCAAATTCAAATCGGTACTGAGCCGCTGCCAAGCCTCAATCCGCTCCTTATATGGGCGCGTCACACTATTGATACCTAGTAAACTCACACCGCGCAGAATAAAGGGAGCCACGCTGGAGGGAAAGTCCATGCCCTGCGCCAGTCCGCACGCGGCGACCAAGCCATTTTCACGCGTACCTGCACACACATTAGCCAGAGTGTGACTGCCAACCGAATCGATGGCTGCCGCCCAGCGCTCTTTGCCCAGCGCGCGCCCTGGGCTACTCAGTTCAGCACGATCAATAATAGTGGTTGCGCCCAAGCTTTTGAGATAGTCCGCTTCAGCTGGACGGCCAGTCGAGGCAATCACTGAGTAACCTTGGCTGGCCAACAAGGCTATGGCGAAACTACCCACACCACCATTAGCACCCGTGACTAGAACCTCTCCACTCTCTGGCGTAAGACCGTGGCGTTCTAAAGCGATTAGAGACAGCATAGCCGTATAGCCTGCAGTACCGATCGCCATGGCTTGGCATTCACTGAGTGCATCAGGCAATGGAATCAACCAGTCGCCATTGACGCGAGCTTTCTGCGCCAATCCGCCCCAATGCATTTCACCGACACCCCAGCCGTTCAACAACACACGATCGCCTGCTTTGTAGCGCGGGTGATGACT
>DATERS010000072.1:0-16631 GCA_035271365.1 Thiopseudomonas sp. | reverse complement strand
GCGCATGAAATTATGTTGGGTACGCCAGCGATTCGTAACCTGATTCGTGAGGATAAAGTGGCGCAGATGTATTCAGCGATTCAAACCGGTGGTTCAGCAGGTATGCAAACACTGGACAGTTGTTTGCAAGGGTTGTTAGCCCAAGGCTTAATAAGCCGTGAGGGTGCACGGGAAAAAGCTAAGACGCCAGAAAACTTCTAAGCTCGCAGGATGCGACATAGGATAGATCATGGAATTTGATAATCTTTTACGCTTAATGGTGGAAAAGGGTGGCTCCGACTTGTTTATCACAACAGGTGTGGCGCCTTCCATCAAAATAAACGGCACAATCAAAGCAGTGGCCGACACGCCATTATCAGCTGAAATGGCCAGTGCGATTGTGCTGGGAGTGATGAGTGAGCAGCAACGCGCTGATTTTACTCAACACTTAGAATGTAACTTTGCCATTAGTAAACCGGATATTGGGCGTTTTCGAGTCAGCGCTTTTTACCAGCAGAATTTGCTGGGCATGGTGTTACGTCGGATTGAAACGCAGATCCCAACTCTAGATGATTTAAAACTGCCAGAGACTTTAAAAGATCTGGCGATGACTCAACGTGGGTTGGTGTTATGTGTCGGGGCTACGGGCACTGGCAAGTCGACATCGCTGGCGGCCATGGTGGGCTATCGTAATCAGAACAGTGCTGGGCATATTATTTCGATTGAAGATCCGATCGAGTTTGTACATCAGTCTCGAAACTCTATTGTCACTCAGCGTGAAGTAGGTGTGGATACGGAGTCATTTGCAGTTGCGTTGAAGAACACCCTGCGCCAAGCGCCCGATGTGATTTTGATTGGTGAAGTGCGGACCCGTGAAACTATGGATTATGCTTTGAGCTTTGCCGATACGGGTCATCTGTGTTTAGCCACTTTACATGCCAATAATGCCAACCAAGCCTTGGAACGCATTCTTAATTTTTTTCCCGCCGATCGTCAGCAGCAAGTTTGTTTGGATTTATCGCTGAATTTGCGTGCCATTGTGGCCCAGCAATTGGTGCCCACTCCGGATGGTGAAGGTCGTCGAGCGGTGATTGAAGTGTTGATCAATACGCCATTGGCAGCTGACTTAATACGTAAGGGTGATGTGCAGGCGCTAAAATCGTTGATGACGCGCTCGACTGAGTTAGGCATGCAAACCTTTGACCAGGCGCTGTATGCACTTTATTCTCAAGGTGAACTGGGCTACGAGGCAGTATTGAAGCATGCTGACTCGCCCAACGATTTACGCTTAATGATTAAATTGGGTTCAGTGCCAGCTGATGATAATCTTGCCAGCATAACATCTGGGTTATCTCTGCAAATGGCCGATGAGAGTCTAGACATCTATAAGCGCTAATTAAGCAGGAGATTGTGTATATGGCACAACAAGTACGAGTGTGGGATGGACCGCTACGGGTTTTTCATTGGTTGTTGGTGCTCAGCGTTTTTACTGCTTTGCTGACAGGTTGGTTGGGTGGTAGTAGCTGGATCGATTGGCATGCTCGGGCAGGCCTGACCATTATAGGTTTGCTGAGTTTTCGCATCGTGTGGTTGTTGTTGGGTTCGACCTATGCACGTTTATCGACGTTATTGTGCTCGCTGCTATCGTTGCCACAATATTTACGCGGCGAATGGCGGCAGTTAGGGCATAATCCTTTAGGTGTCTTATCCGTATTTGCCATGCTGGGTATGCTCAGTTGGCAGGCTGTCAGTGGTTTATTTACTAATGATGGTTCTATCTATACAGGGCCTTTATATAAGCTGATCAGTAGTGGTTTGAGTACTGATATCACTCGTCTGCATAAATTAGGTATGTGGATTATTATTGGTCTGATTGTTGTGCATGTGCTGGCTATTGTTGCGCACCTGGTATTGAAAAAGCATAACTTGGTGAAACCCATGATTACGGGTCAAACCGAGCAAGAATATCCAGAGCAAAAATCAGCACAAGGCGGTCATTGGTTAGCCTTTGTGTTTGCGCTTATTATTGCTTTAGGTGCGGTGTATTTAGCGTCAGGTGAATGGCAGAGTAAGCCGCCGCCAGCGCCGGTATCGGCTCCTGCTTGGTAGGTCAACTTAATCTTACGCAATAAAAAAGGCCGCCCTCAGTAGGCGACCTTTTTTATATAAGGCTTAAACTTAACCGCTAGGTTTAGTCTAAACGATACTTGTCGTGGCAACCTTTGCAGCTATCACCCGCGGCTGCAAATGCTTTAGCAACCAATACTTTGTCGCCAGTCGCTGCAGCTGCAGCTAATTCGTTAGCCGCTTTATTGAAAGCTATGCCAACTTTCTGTACGCCTTCGCCATCAGTAAACATATCTGGGCTCACACGTGTTTTAGTGTCGCCAATGCTTTTTTCAGTACCTGGGCCAAACAGTGCACCCATACCTGAGTTTGCTGTAGCAGCAACGCTGTTGGCTGCAGCTTGTACTTGTGCTGGATCCCAAGCAACGCTTTCATCAATCGCCATCGCTTTGATTTTGCCCATGTTCCAGCTCATAAAGCTGTAGCCGGCTTTACGGAATTTAATTTGGTCTTCAGGGTCAACTTGTGCGCTAGCGCTTAAGCTGGCGGTTAAAAAAAGTGCAGCTAAACTGCCCATCATTAGTTTTTTCATCAGGCTTTCTCCTTGGTAGCAACATGTCCCGATTATTATTAATGTTGCTGCTGGGTAATACAGTGAATATTTTCACTGTTAAATAAGCTTTATTGATCCGATAGCATAATAAAAATCAAGTCAGGACAGGCATCCTGCAGGGTCTTTATGCAATGACAACCATCGAGCCAGTAACGCTTGGCGTAATAATAGCGTAAATTATGTTTAAAATACCTATATATGATTAGCATCAATTCATGTCGTCTGGGCTGCGCTTATAAGCCTACTGCTCGATACATGACTATAATCCTTATACTCACTCGGTATAAATCAGAAGGCCTTCCTGCCCGCTAACCCAGCCGGCAGTATTAATTTACCTCACCTTCACTATATCTTTGTCGCGTTGTTGGTTGTTTTTTGAGCAAAGCGAGCAGATCAATAAGTTTCAGTGTGTTAGGTTGGTCATTCATCGGTTGTGTTACCTAGGTTTTAACAGTTATTCACTAAATAAAACACAAAATAGACTTTTACATCTTGAGTCCTGATGCAGACCTTGCCAGACTTCGCATCGCGCGGCGGTGACGCGCATTGAACTTGATTAACTTTATGATTTAAAGGAGCTGTGCGCGTGAAAAAAACTAAGCAAATGTTATTGGCCGCCGCTGTAGGCATGGCTGTTGTTGCATCAGTACAGGCTGAAGCACAGCGTGTGCTTAATGTGTATCACTGGTCGGACTATGTTGCGCCCAACACTATCAGTGACTTTGAAAAGCAAAGTGGCATTAAAGTGGTATTTGACGTCTACGATAGCAACGAAGTGCTGGAAGCTAAACTGCTTTCAGGTGGTTCGGGTTACGATATCGTGGTGCCGTCTAACCCTTTTTTAGCCAAGCAGATTAAAGCAGGTGTTTATCAGAAGCTTGATAAAGCGCAGCTGCCATTGTGGGATAACCTCAATAAAGACTTGCTGCATACGCTTGAAGTGAGTGACCCAGGTAACCAGTACTCCGTGCCTTATATGTGGGGCTCGATTGGTATGGGTTATAACGTCGATAAGGTGAAAGCCGTTTTAGGTGATCAGCCGATCGATTCATGGGACTTAATCTTTAAGCCGGAAAATATCAGCAAACTGCATGAGTGCGGTGTAGCAATCTTGGATTCGCCGAGCGAAATTATTCCAACCGCGATGCATTACTTAGGCTTACCCCCTGATAGCATCAAACCTGAAGATTTAAAGCAAGCTGAAGAATTGCTGCT
Organism: Thiopseudomonas sp.; assembly: GCA_035271365.1. Lineage (GTDB taxonomy): Bacteria > Pseudomonadota > Gammaproteobacteria > Pseudomonadales > Pseudomonadaceae > Denitrificimonas. Next base: position 12,757 of record DATERS010000072.1, on the reverse strand, counting down.
GAAAATTCGTCCCTATGTCACTTATTTCCACTCATCTAAGTATATTTCTGACTTAGCCAGTGGCAATATTTGTATGGCGATTGGTTATTCAGGCGATCTGTACCAAAGTAAAGCGCGTGCTGAAGAAGCCAGCGATAAGGTGAAAATCTCCTATAAAATCCCTAAAGAAGGCGCGGGTACCTTCTTCGATATGGTGGCGATTCCTGCTGACTCAAAAAACGTTAAAGAAGCCCATGAGTTTATTAACTACTTGCTACAACCGCAGGTGATGGCTGATTTAACTGACTATTTGCAGTTCCCCAATGCCAATGATCAAGCAACACCCTTAGTGGAAGAGTCGATTCGCACTGATCCAGGTATTTATCCGCCTGCTGATGTGATGAGCAAGCTTTATACATTCCCTGATTTACCGGCCAAAACACAGCGTTTAATGACGCGCAGTTGGACCAAGATTAAATCAGGTAAGTAATACCTAGGTGCACTTCAGTGAGCTATTGAAGCTGACTGAGGTGCACTTCCATAAGCACATCATAGGGTTGCGCTGCAGTCCGTTTTAAATATTGGAGGATGGGTTATTGCCTAGATTGATACAGGGTGCTGTGTTAGCACTAGCGGTTGGTATAACAATGAGTTCAGTGGCTTTTGCTGAGTCAAAAGTGCATGTGTATAACTGGTCTGACTATATTAGTAAGTCTGTACTGGAAGATTTTACCGCGCAAACGCAGATCAAAGTGATCTACGACGTCTTTGATTCCAATGAAGCCTTGGAAGGTAAATTACTCGCAGGGCGCAGTGGTTACGATGTGGTTGTACCCTCGGACCATTTTTTAGCACGCCAAATTAATGCGGGCGCCTTCGGTAAACTGGATAAGAGCTTGCTGCCCAACTGGGATAATTTAGAGCCTCAGTTGATGGAGCAAGTCGCGGTCAACGATCCGGGTAATCAATATGCTGTGCCGTATTTATGGGGCACTAACGGTATTGGTTACAACGTTGATAAAGTTAAAGAAGTGCTGGGCGTTGATAGCATTGATTCTTGGGCGGTGTTATTTGAGCCTGAGAATATGAAAAAGCTCAGCACCTGTGGTGTGGCTTTTCTCGATTCGGCGGATGAAATGCTGCCCGCTATGCTCAACTATTTAGGTCTCGACCCGAATAGTCACAAATCTGCGGATTATAAAAAAGCCGAAGCCAAGCTGGCTGAAGTACGGCCTTATGTGACTTATTTCCACTCATCTAAATATGTTGGTGACTTAGCCAATGGCAATATTTGTGTTGCCGCAGGCTTCTCGGGTGATGTGTTACAAGCTGCAGACCGGGCTGATGAAGCAGGTCAGGGCGTGCGTGTGGTATACAGTATTCCTAAAGAAGGTGGTAACCTATGGTTCGATATGTTGGCAGTGCCCGCCGATGCGAAAAATGTCGAACAAGCACACGCCTTTATTAATTATCTGCTTGATCCTGCGGTGATCGCTCAGGTCAGTGATTATGTGGGTTATGCCAACCCTAATCGCTTGGCTGATAGCTTGATGGACCCAGAGGTTCGTAACAATCCAGCCGTTTATCCAGAGCAGGCTGTATTGGACAACTTGTTTGTCTCTAAGCCATTACCCAGTAATGTGCAGCGCATTAAAACGCGCAGTTGGACACGCTTTAAATCTGGAAAATAATCATCTGTTTTTAGTTGTAAAGCTCAGTCGAAAGACTGGGCTTTCTGCATTTGGAGAACTTTATGGCAATAGCCTCAGGCGCGTACAAGAAAGCATTAGCTAACTTGCAAAAGCCCAAAGACGTCTTAGTGAAAATTGAGCGCGTCACCAAGTACTTTGACGACACCTTAGCGGTGGACGAAGTTTCGCTGAAAATTAATAAAGGCGAAATTTTTGCGCTGCTCGGTGGTTCAGGTTCTGGTAAATCGACTTTGCTACGAATGCTGGCTGGTTTTGAAACGCCGACTGAAGGCCGTATCATTTTGGATGGCGTGGATATCACTCACATGCCGCCCTATGAGCGCCCGATTAATATGATGTTCCAGTCCTATGCTTTATTTCCGCATATGAATGTTGAGCAAAATATTGCTTTTGGCTTAAAGCAAGACAGCCTGAGCAAAGAAGAAATTAATCAGCGAGTTGAGGAAATGCTGAAGCTGGTGCATATGACCCAATATGCCAAGCGTAAACCGCATCAGTTATCCGGTGGTCAGCGTCAGCGTGTTGCTTTGGCCCGCTCTTTGGCTAAGCGTCCGAAGTTATTGCTGCTGGATGAGCCGATGGGTGCTTTGGATAAAAAACTGCGTTCACAAATGCAACTGGAGTTGGTTGAGATTATTGAGCGCGTGGGTGTGACCTGTGTGATGGTGACTCACGACCAAGAAGAAGCTATGACTATGGCTGAGCGTATTGCCATTATGCACCAAGGTTGGATTGCTCAAGTCGGTAGCCCGATGGATATTTATGAGACGCCCGCCAGCCGTTTAGTCTGTGAGTTTATCGGTAACGTCAACTTATTTGACGGTGAAATTATTGCGGATGACTCCGACCATGCGGTGATTATTTGTCCGCAGTTGGAACGTCCGATTTATATCGGTCACGGTATTACCAGTCTGGCAGAAAACAAACGTGTGACTTTTGCACTGCGTCCAGAAAAATTACTGCTGTGCAGTGCTAAGCCGGATGATCTTGAGCATGAAGATTACAACTGGGCTAAAGGCATAGTGCACGATATTGCTTACCTCGGCGGGCACTCGGTGTACTACGTCGAATTAGCCTCAGGCACTATTGTGCAAGCCTTTATTGCCAACTCAGAACGTAACGTTAAGCGCCCAACTTGGGACGATGAGGTCTATGTGCATTGGGTCGACGACAGTGGCGTGGTATTTCAATCATGACTGTACGCAGTAAATTACTCGGGATGTTGCCCAAGGGCCGCCATGCAGTGATTGGCGTGCCGTTTTTCTGGATGCTGCTGTTTTTCTTACTGCCGTTTGCGATTATTATCAAAATCAGTTTTGCTGAAGCGGACATTGCTATTCCGCCGTACACCAGCTTAACGGAGTGGGCGGACAGTCAGCTGACGGTATTGCTGAACTTTGGCAACTATGTGTTGCTCAGTGAAGACCATCTGTATGTCGCGGCGTACTTAGGCTCGTTAAAAATTGCCTTTGTCAGCACGGTGCTGTGTTTGTTGGTCGGTTATCCGATGGCCTATGCCATTGCCCGTTCCAGTAAGCAGATGCAGCCGGTGTGGTTGCTGCTGATTATGATGCCGACTTGGACCGCATTGTTGATTCGCGTGTATGCCTGGATGGGTATTCTCAGCAATAATGGTTTACTCAATAATGCGCTGCTGTGGCTGGGTGTGATCAATGAGCCGCTGCAGATTCTCAATACTAATATTGCGGTGTATATAGGCATTGTTTATGCCTATCTGCCCTTTATGGTGTTACCGCTGTATGCCAACTTGGTCAAGCATGATATTTCCCTGCTGGAAGCTGCATCTGACCTCGGTGCGAAAGGCACTGCTGCGTTTTGGAAGATCACCGTGCCACTGTCAAAAAGCGGCATCATTGCCGGCTGCATGCTGGTATTTATTCCAGTCGTAGGTGAGTTTGTGATTCCAGAGCTGCTCGGCGGCCCGGAAACTTTGATGATTGGTAAGGTGCTCTGGCAAGAGTTCTTTAATAACCGCGATTGGCCTGTGGCGGCATCGCTTGCGGTGATAATGCTATTGCTGTTGATGATTCCGATTATCTTGTTTAACCGTAACCAAGCCGGTGAGCTGGAGGGTAAAGCATGAGGAATTTTAAGTTTTCGCGCTTTATGCTGATGGCTGGCTTAGTGTTTATCTATCTGCCGATGCTGATTTTGGTGATCTACTCCTTTAACGCCTCACGTTTAGTGACGGTGTGGGGCGGTTGGTCAACCAAGTGGTATGCCGGTTTATCGGATAATACACAGTTAATGAATGCGGTGATGCGCTCATTAGAGATTGCCTCCTATACGGCGATTGCTGCAACCGCGCTGGGCACACTGGCGGCATTGGTGCTCACGCGTATTGGTCGTTTCCGTGGTCGCACGCTGTTTGGCGGTATGGTGACGGCACCCTTGGTGATGCCTGAAGTGATTACCGGTTTGTCCTTGCTGCTGTTATTTGTGGCGATGGCACAGCTGATTGGCTGGCCAATGGAACGTGGTGTGGTGACCATCTGGATTGCGCATACCACTTTCTGTACCGCCTATGTAGCGGTGTTGGTGTCCTCGCGCTTACGTGAGATTGACCGCTCGATGGAAGAGGCCGCGATGGATCTCGGTGCCAAGCCGTGGAAGGTATTCTTTTTGATTACTGTACCGATGATTGCACCCTCCTTAGCAGCGGGCGCGATGATGTCCTTTGCTTTGTCATTGGATGACTTGGTATTGGCCAGCTTTGTCTCGGGCCCCGGTTCGACGACTTTGCCGATGGAGATTTTCTCTGCGGTACGTATGGGGGTTAAACCTGAGATCAATGCGATTGCTAGCTTGATTCTGTTATTTATCTCTCTGGCGACTTTTATGTTGTGGTTCTTTACTCGACGTGCAGAAAAAAGCCGTAAGAAAGCCATGGCGCAGATTAAAGAGCAGGAGCGTGCCGCTCAGGCATAAGCTGTTTTACACTCTGTGTTAGATGCAAAAACGCCGCAGCCTATTCAAGTAGGTTGCGGCGTTTTTGTTTGTCACTACGGCTACTAGCAGATCGGTTTATTCACCTGGACTAGCATGCGCACCAGCCGTGTTATCTAACAAACTACTGGTTGCAGTTTGAATATAAGCATTCAGCTGTTGCAATAAATGCACATCATCTGCGTGCTCTGTCGCTGGTGCGCTCTGTGGGTTGGTACCGAGCTGGTAGGTCCAGACCCGCGCGTCCAAGTCTTTGGGCTTAATCACAATACGGCCATCTTTAATCAGCGCCACAGTTTGGTCGCTACCTGAGGGTTTGATAATGGCAAAGCCTGGGTCATCTTGTGGCAAGGTGAGTAAATCACGGCCCCAGCACTGGTGCTGTACCTGATCACCTAAACGACCCATGATGGTTGGCACCATATCCACTTGTGAGCCAACGGTAGCGTTTTCTGTGCCCCATTTTTCTTGAATACCCGGAGCAATCAGCAGCATCGGAACGTGGAAACGGTACAGATCCATTTCCGTCATTTGCTCGGGCGCACCAAAGCCATGATCGCCCAGCACCACAAACAAGGTATCGTTATACCAAGGCTGTTGTTTGGCTTTCTTAAAGAACTCACCCAGTGCCCAGTCGGAATAGCGCATGGCGGTCAGGTGTAAATCTAAACTGCCGTGCCCGGTTATTGTTTCAGTGGGCAGTACGTCGGGTAGTGCGTACGGCGTATGGTTCGATAGGCTTTGCAGTAAGGCGTAAAAGGGTTTGTCATTGGGCAGCTTATTGAGTTCGATAATACTGCGGTCAAACATATCTTGGTCAGACACGCCCCAAGTGGGATCCGACACCACAGGATTCACATAATCGTTACGGCCAATAAAGTTGGTCATACCTTGATTACTAAAAAAGCCCTGTTGATTATCCCAAGCAAAGTCGCCGTTATACACATAAGCATCTTGGAAGTTGCGTGCACTTAAGAGCTGCGGCAAACCAGAAAACTGATTGCCGCCTTCAGGGCTTTGCATCAAGTATTCAAAGGCAGGCAGATTTGGGAAGCAGGCCATGCTGGCGAACATACCTTGGTGCGTATGGGTGCCATTGGCAAAGAAGCGAGTAAACAGCAAACCTTCTTTAGCTAACTTATCGAACTCAGGGGTGATCTGATCTTGACTGCCGAGCGCTCCGGTATAACGCCCAGCAAAACTTTCCATCAGAACCACCACCACGTTACGCACATTCAGTTGCGTATCGAGGACTGGCGAGTAGATGCGGCGAATGGCAGCGTTATCGGCATCGATAAGCTCATCGTGCGTAGTCAGGACTAAATCACGGGTGATATCTTGCGCTTGCTCAGCCGGTAGTGTGGCCTTCCAAATATTATCGCGGTGCGCAGAAAAGGTGGTTTTCGCCGCGTTATATAAACTCAAGACAGGGTTTAAACCCAAGTGATTGGCAAACATCGAATGCGTAGTATAAGCATCACCCCAACGCAGTGGTGGGCCTTGGCGTAAGGTGCCACGTGCAGCAACCACACAAATGACTAGGCAGATTGAGAAAGCAACGCCTTGGGTTAAATAGCTATAGCTTGAGCCCGCCGAGTGGTAGGAGCGGGTTGTTCGTTCAGCCCAAGAGAACAGGAAAAACATCACCAGCGTGCAAGCGAGCCAAGTGCTGAGTAAGGTCAACACCGGAAAACCATGCCAGAGCATGCTCAATACAGTGGCTGGGTCTTCATTGAGGTATTGGAAAACTAAACTGTTCAGGCGTTGGTGAAACTCGCGATAAAAATCCAGCTCAATAATGCCTAACAAAATGCTTATTGCCGCACTAACTGTTAACCAAGCGACTAGCAAACGACGTTGGTTCATCAGCCACGGAATTAAAATGCCCAGCAGTAATGGAATACTGACATAGACAATTAAGCGCAGATCAAAGCGTATGCCATTGCTAAAGGCTTCAAGCAGATCTGCCGTGCTGCTGCTGCCGATCATTTCATGATTGTAAGCTAAGAGTAGTGCCCGCAACGCGGTCAATAAAATCAGCCACAGCACAATGCTGGAGGCAGTGAAGAGTAAATGTGATTTTAGACTAATACGTGTACGTGTTTTCGGCACGCGGGAAGAGCGAGCAAGCATAAGTAACGCCTATAAAGCATGGAAAGAAAAGAGTGATCTATCTGCGCAGTGGGCAGTTGCAAAAGTTAAGTAAGCTTAGTGCGTAATTTTGGGTTTAGGTTGCAGTAGTGTTGCAAAAAAATCTGCCAATGCTCTTCTGGCATAGCACCGCGGTGACGACCAAATTGTTTGATATCGTGCAGTGCTGCACGATGGGCTGGCCAGCGGCGACGGGCTTTTTCTAAATCAATAAAAGCGGCTTGTGGTGCTTGCACAGGGTCAGTTTTGACGAAAACATGCTTGGAGTAGCAGCAGCCATGTTGCCAGCCACCTAGGTGCATTTTATAAAAGTTGATCGCCACTTGTTTTAATACAGATGAAATAAGTGCGTTATCTAGAGGTTGCGACTCTTGTTGTCTATACCATTCGTCTAGGTCGATAAATCCGCTGAGTGCTTCGGTTACCACTAGTGCATACCAATCTTTGTCTTTTTTTACTGCACCATAAAAGACGAGTTTTGGTGCTTTAGCCCCTAAGCGTTCTAGACCCTGTATAGCATTTTTTTCACGTAATGCGGTGGGGTGACCAAAGGGGTAGCGCAAGGAAAAAAACATATGGTTTATTTGGCGTTTGCTGTATAGCAAAGGTTGCCCAGGTGTTTCAGGTATAAGCAGTTGCACACCACTTTCGCCGCCACGGCGCTGGTTGGGTTCTTCAACCCATTCGCCGGTACGTGCCCACCAATCATTAAAATCCTTATCGTGAAATTGCCCTACTGTGCTCATGCCATACCTCTTATAACTTAATTATTTGCTTTACGTAAAACATAGACGCGCCACATTGCATAGCCGGGTATAAAGTCGAGATGTTTTTGAATAGTAAATCCAGACTGAATAAACTCTTGCTCAATTGTTTCTTGGCTAATCACAAAGCGATTGGTGCTTTTATAGCATGGATCTCGCTGTAAACGCTTTTTCTCTGATATTTTACGGCGCCATGCTTTGTAATTACCATCGACCCATAGTGAAATAATCACGCTGTCACGTGTGGTGCGATGGAATTCTTTGAGTAATGCTAAGCGATGTTCAGGTTGCTCGATATGGTGCAATAAACGCATGCAGAAAATGCTGTCGACTGAATTGTCTGGCAAATCGATGGCAAATGCTGAAGTTTGAAACGCCTTCACACGCTCGGTAATATGTTTTGGTTGTGCCAGTAATGCGGTACTGAGCATATCAGCAGAGTTATCTGCCGCTAAAATAACCCGATTGGGTTGCTCGGCCAATGTTGACCAAAATCGTCCTGCGCCGCAAGGTAGGTCTAACACTAAGTTTGGTTCGCCAGCTAAGGCTAAAGCATGGCGCGCGAGCTGCTGATCGCGATAATGCGATAATTTACGGGCAAAGCCATCTTGGTGTTTTTCCAAGTATTGCTGAGCATGGGCTTGATCGTATTTTTCTGAAAAAGCTAATTTAATTGGGGCTTTAGGCATGGCAGTAGTCCTGTGATGAAAGGGGAATACTGCATAGCTTAGAAAAAGAGGCATCAAGCAAATGTTAAACCTATGTGAAAATTGTGTGAGTTGTCTCTATTTCTCTGCTGGTGGTTTTTGTATTTAAAAATACGCTAAAGCAACTGCCGTGTGGTGTGCGTGTACTCACTTGAATGGACCAGCCTTGGTGGCTGCAAATACGCCGCACCAAAGATAAGCCCAGCCCCAAACCCTCACCGCGTGCGTTTTCGCCTCGAGTAAAGGGCTCAAAAATATTCTCTTGAAAACCAACAGGAATACCAATACCGGTATCTTCGACGGTGAAATGGTCGCTATACAAGGTTAAAGTCACTTCACCCTGTTCAGTGTAGTGCAAGGCATTGCGCAGCAGATTCGACAGCACCGTGCGCAGAAAGGTGGCATTGTAAAACGCTGGGTTAGGTGGCTGTGCAGTACAGAGCTGGAAGTGGATATTCTTTTCAGTAAATAACGGCTTCCACAGTTCTACTTGTGCGTCAGCAATGTTGTGTAAGGTTGCTTGCCCACCCAGAAAAGCTTCTTCGGATTTGCTGCGTGCAAGAATTAAGAAGGTTTGTACCAAATCATGCATTTCTTCGCTGGCACGTTGAATGCGTTGTAATTGAGTCTTTTCTTTCTCTGATAATTTTGCTTGCGAGAGCAGTTCGCAGGAACTAGCAATGATCATCAGCGGTGTGCGCAATTCATGGCTGACATCGCTGGTAAAAAGTTTTTCGCGCTCTAAACTGTTGCGTAATTTACCTAGAGTACGATCAAAAGCAGCGGCTAAATGACCAATCTCATCATCGGCATACTCGGGAGCCAAGGGTGGTGCCAAGGGTAGCAGTTGGTCACGGTGTTGCACTTGTTTAGCCAGACGGCTGACCGGCTGCATGATTTTACGCGCCATAAAACGACCCAACACCCAAGCACCGACAATACTCAATAGAAAACCGGCGAGCACCACATTAAATAAAGTTTGTTCACGCTGTTCAAACTCGTCTTGTTCTTGCACCAGAATATAACGCACACCATTGATTTCCTGCGTATAGACATAGAAGGCTTCATCACCATCCACGATTTCAGTAAAGCCAGGCTCTTGCTGATTAAACTGTGGAGGAATGGCAAACGCTTCTAGGTTGCTGGCATAAAAATGGGTTTCTGGATCTAAGCGTGGCGGATGACCTTTAGTTAAGTCTTCATGCACCACCACGTGCAGTTGCCGATCGAGCTCTTGGGAGACTAGATGTTCCTCGATGAAATGTACGATGCCGACAATACCCAAGGAAAAAGTACCACTGACCAGCAACGTCATGACGGTGAAGGCGATAATAATTCGTCGCTCTAAAGGTTGTTTAGTGTTCATGCTCGAGATCCGTTAAGCGAAAACCAACACCGTGGATGGTATGTAAAAGGTGGACTGCAAAAGGCTTATCTATGGTTTGGCGTAACTGATGAATATGGCTACGTAAGCTGTCGCTATCGGGTACATCATCGCCCCACAGTGCTTCTTCAAGTGCTTCACGGCGCACCACGGCAGGGCTACGCTGCATTAAAATCGCTAGTAGCTTTAGTCCGATGGGGTTAAGTTTGAGTGGCTGAGCGGCTCGACTGACTTCTAGGGTTTCTAGATTGTAGTGTAAATCAGCCACTTTAAGTTCGCGCGTATGAGCGCCTAAACTGCGGCGTAACACCGCTTGAATACGAGCGACCAGCTCAGATAAGGCAAAGGGCTTAAGCAGATAGTCATCCGCGCCAGCATGCAGCCCTTTCAGGCGATCATCCAGCGCATCACGCGCAGTTAGCATAATAATTGGCGTATTGACGCCTGCTTCTTGGCGCAGCTTTTGACAGACCTGATAACCGTCCATACCTGGCAGCATAATATCTAAAACAATCAAGTCGTAAGGTTGGGTGAGAGCCAGATGCGTACCGCTGAGGCCATCTTGGGCACAGTCAACAATAAAGCCTTTGAGCTCTAAGTAATCAACGATATTGGCCAGAATATCTCGGTTGTCTTCAATCACTAAAATGCGCATGGATACTCGCTGTATAAGTTACCTATTTAACAGTATTTTCACATCAGATTAACAATTGCCTCACAGGCCTTACCGCACACTGCAGCCTTATTGATCTGACTAGGTGCTGTCTTATGTTACTGCTTAACGCTTCTCGCTGGCGCTATTTAGCGATGATTAGTATCGCATGGCTAGCATTGTTTACCGTCACTCGCGTAATTTTATTGTGCGCTAGTTTTTCTGCCGCGGACGTCAGTGTCTGGCAATTATTGTTAATGTTTGTCCAAGGTTTAGTCTATGACTTGGGCTTTTTGAGCTTTGCCAGCCTGCCGCTCGGACTCTACCTGGTCTTTTGCCCGCAGTGGCTATGGTCGAAAAGTTGGCATCAATTTGTGTTGCGGATGATGTTTGCGATAAGCCTGTTTGTGATGTTGTTTACCGCCGTGTCCGAGTGGCTGTTTTGGGATGAGTTTTCGGTACGTTTCAACTTTATTGCCGTGGATTATTTGGTCTATTCCAAAGAAGTGATCGATAATATTCTTGAATCCTATCCGGTTTATCCTCTACTGGCAGGTTTGGCATTGCTGGCTATTCTGCTTACGGTGATGCTGAAGAAACCCCTACACAATGCCTTAGATGTGCCTGCGAGCAAGTTGCTCTCTCGGCTGCCTGGGTTTGTCGTGTTGGTTGCTGTGGCAGGTCTTTCCGGACTGCTGCTCAGTCAGGATTTTCCTCGTGGCAGTGGTGGTAATAGCTATCAACGTGAATTGGCCGCCAATGGCCCTTATCAGTTTTTTGCCGCTTTCCGTAATAACGAACTGGATTACCCCAGCTTTTACGCCACGCTTGATGAGCAGCAAGTTGGTGCTTTATTGCGTGCCGAAGTACAGGAAAGCCATGCGCGTTTTGTTAGTACTAACCCTTTAGATATTCGTCGTGAAATCACTTATCAGGGCGCACCACGTCATTTAAATGTGGTGTTAGTCACCATTGAAAGCTTATCGGCGAAGTATTTAGGCAGCTTTGGTGATAAGCGTGGACTGACGCCTAATTTAGATAAATTACGCGGCGAAAGTTTGGCCTTTACTAATCTGTATGCCACCGGTACCCGTACTGACCGCGGCTTAGAAGCCATTACTTTATCGGTACCACCGACGCCAGGTCGCTCGTTGGTGAAGCGTATTGGTCGCGAAAGTGGCTTTGCCAGCTTAGGTCAGCAACTCAATGCGCAAGGCTATGACAGTGTCTTTGTCTATGGTGGCCGTGGTTACTTTGACAATATGAATGCGTTCTTTTCTGGCAATGGCTATCGCATTGTTGACCAAAGCAGTGTACCAGACAGTGAGATGAGCTTTACCAATGCTTGGGGGATGGCGGATGAAGATTTATACGCGCAGACCTTGAAAATTGCCGATGCCGATCATGCGCAGGGTAAGCCTTTCTTTCTACAGTTGATGACAACGTCTAATCACCGTCCGTATAGCTATCCTGATGGCCGTATTGATATCGTGTCAGGTGATGGCCGTGAGGGGGCAGTGAAATACACCGACTATGCTATTGGTGAGTTTTTACGCCAAGCGCAGCAGAAACCTTGGTTTGCTGACACCATCTTTGTCTTTGTTGCTGACCATACGGCAGGCAGTGCCGGTAAAGAAGATTTGCCCGTCAGTAATTATCACATCCCAATGTTTATTTATGCGCCGCACTACCTTGCAGCGCGTGAAATAAACACCCTGACCAGTCAAATTGATATTGCGCCAACCTTGCTCGGCCTGCTCAATCAATCGTATGAAAGTACCTTTTTTGGTCGCGATGTATTACGTCCTGAAGCAGCTCAGCGTGGACGTGCGCTCTTAGGCAACTACCAACACTTGGGTCTGTTTGCTGGTGGCGATTTAGCCATTCTTAGTCCGCGTAAAACGGTGCGCCGCCATGATGATGCGTTAGGTGTCAGCTATGAGCGCCGTACCAATAAAAGTAATGAGCTCGTACAGCGCGATATTGCTTATTACCAAGGTGCAAGCTATGACATTAGCCAAGGGTTATTGAAGTGGCAGGGCAAAGCAGTGGTTAAACAACCGATCTTAGCCCGCGTGCAAGGACAGCAGTGATATGAGGACTTTAGCAGTACAACCTTTTAATTTTAAGTATGCATTATCCATCCCTTTGCTGTTGATGGCGGGCTTATTGATATTTGAGCCACACGCGCTTGATCTGGGTTTAGCTCGACTGATGTATGAGCCCAATAGTGGTTTTATCGGGGCAAAAAGCTTCTTTTTAGAAGATGTTTTACATGATCGCGCTAAGCAAGTGGTTATTGCTTTTGGAGTGTTAGCCATTGCTGGCTTCGTTCTGAGTTTTGTTTGGCAGCGCTTGCGGGTGTGGCGTCGCCGGCTGGGTTATGTGGTTTTGGCCTTGGGCATTTCGACGGCCTTAGTGACACCACTGAAGACTTTGAC
>DATERS010000071.1:0-2893 GCA_035271365.1 Thiopseudomonas sp. | reverse complement strand
AAAGTAGCGCGAGCCAATATCCAGCGGCTGATAAAACTCCGTATACAACTCCTGATTATCGCCAAACTGCACACGACTCAGCCACTCCGCACCTAAGCGGTTAATGCCATTCATGCGAAAACTTGCGCCGATATTAAAGACGCTGTCTCCGCGTAAATCATCGGATAGATTAAGACCTAAACGTAAGTAATCAGTGCCGGTGTGCTTATCGGTGGCATTGATGACTAAGGCATTACCGCCCTGTTCAGGCTGTAAGCGATACTCAACTCGCTCAAAATATTCTAAGCCGTAGAGTGTGCCCATATCCTTTTGCAACTTTTCAATATCCAAGGGCTGATTGAGCGGCTGACGAATATAATAGCGAATCACCTCATCGCCCACTTTTGAGGTATTGGTCACCTGCACTGAAGTAATCAGCGGCGCTTTTTTAATTTTCTTGGTATTGCTGGCTAATTTTTTCTGTTGCGGCAGTGGCTGCGCCAGCCCAACAAAACGCCATTGCAGCGCATGAGTGGCATGGTAACCAGCATCCATCATTTCCTGTGCGCGGGCAAAGTCAGTGATACCAAAACCGGTCAACGGCGGCTGCACTAAAATATCTTGCTCCTGCAACGTCGCCAATTGCGCTTCAGAGTTACGCCGCGTCAGTAATGCCACCGACTGATTTAAAATATCAAATACCGTATGCAAAGATTCTGTTGACGCTAAGGGCGAACCAATATCCACCACGATCAAACGATCGACACCCATCTGCCGTGCGATATCCACAGGAATATTATTAGAGATACCCCCATCCACCAGCAGCTGCCCATCCACCTCAACCGGCGTTAATACTGCAGGAATCGACATACTGGCGCGCACGGCTAACGCCAAATGCCCTTGCGAAAACACCACTGTTTCACCGGTCGAAATATCCGCTGCCACCGCACGAAACGGAATCGGTAACTGATCAAAATCTTCCACTGCGCCGGCACGCGCAAAGAGCTTTTCCAATAACAGCGCTAAGTTTTGCCCTTGCAGCACACCCAAGGGCAAACCCAAACTGCCATCATCACGAAAACTAAGTTTCTGCTTCACTAAGAAGTCACGATCATCTTGCTTACGGCGAAAAGGAATATCCTCACGCGGCGGCGCATCTGACAAGGCTTGCTGCCAATTCAGCTCGGTCGCCAGCTTTTCCAGCTCATCAATTCGATATCCAGCAGCATAGAGCCCACCAACCACCGCACCCATACTAGTGCCAGCAATCGCATCAATCACAATGCCCTGTTCTTCTAACGCTTTAAGTACACCGATATGTGCCAAACCCCGTGCGGCACCACCGGATAACACCAGGCCCACGCGTTCACGCTCAGTATCAAGAACGGGCTCAGCAAAAGTAGATGTCATACAGGAAAGAATAAGGATACTGGCGCACCAGCTGAATAATCGACGCATAAACTCCATCTCAAAACAGGCTATAAAACTATGAATAAACAGCAACTGTACCAGTCAAAATGAGTTGGATATTATAAAAGATATCACTGCATGGTTGCATGCCCAAACGCATTGACATATTTTACTGGTTATTCAGTAATGTGCCGTAACAGTCATCAGTTGCAGACTTAGATATTGAGCAGATGGTTCTAGATCAGAGGGTAAAATCACGCGAAAATCTTAAACTGCAGATACAAAAAAGCCCCGTATTTCTACGAGGCTTTGTTTGTTTGGTGCCGGCACCAAGAGTCGAACTCGGGACCTACTGATTACAAGTCAGTTGCTCTACCAACTGAGCTATACCGGCAATGGCGGCTATTATATACAATCAAAGCACCTTGTAAAGCCTTTCTGTAAATATTTTTAAACTGAGCAAATTCAAGCACTTACTAACGATATCTAAAATACGCTGTAGCCCAGCATTCATCGAATGTTGCGCTATTTATCAGCTGCGATAAGCCAGTAATAATAAATTACGTGGTGTCAGCTCTACTGCACAAAACTCACCTAATTCCACAAAAAAACCCTGCTCCTGTAAAAAAAGCGCTTGATCAAGAACCAGCCATAATTCCAGTGGCCGACGAAATAAGCCGCGCACTAATTCTAAGTTACGCACTTGAGCTAAACGCTGCCAACCTGCAGCCTCTAATACCTGCCAATTTTGTTCAGGAACAACAGGTAAACCTCTTAATGCCGCTAAATCACGACACCACTGGGCAAAAGTTTTATTAAACCAGGTCGCTGACAAGGAAGGTGTTGGCAGATACTCATCCACACCCCGCAGTTCACGCTGCAAGATATCGAAAGCTAAACGCCACGCCATCGATTGATCACGCAAACGGCGCTCACGTGCAGTTGCTGTCACTGTCGCCGTCAGTGGTAAACCTAAGTCATCACGATCCAGCTGCAACATCGACGCCTGACCGAGTGTGGACAGCGGTTGATAAATATCTGCCTCAGTGCGGTTATAACAACATGGTGCTAAAGCTAAGGCAGCTGTTTGTTGCACACTGACCTGACGCACAAGATGCGTATGCAAATCACCACAAGCATGCAAAGCGATCACGCTACCACTCTCTTGCAACGGTGCCGCACTGGCAGTGCTCATCACATCACATTCTGTGTGCTGTGCTTGGGCTAGATATTTCTGACTAATCCTGTGGCCGCTTTCGACTAATTCCGGATTAAATTCTAAGCATTGCAGATGAGCATCGGGCCAAGCCAAGTAACGGCCGAGATGACCTTTACCAGCGCACCAATCCAGCCAATGTGTGGTGTGACTAAAAACCTGCCCAGCACCACTATGCACTGCACCGGCAAAAGCAGAAATCTGTTGCCACTTACGCTCGGCAATCCCGCTTTGCATACGCAGCGGCCGTTCACTTAATGCAGCATGACTAAAGGTGCCAATGCGACA
>DATERS010000070.1:0-39022 GCA_035271365.1 Thiopseudomonas sp. | reverse complement strand
GTGGCTGCAGCAGCAGAATGTTAAAACGGTGATTAATTTTTATCAAAAACCCGACAGTACTTGGTTGCACGATGACAGTATTGAGCAGGTGCAGATTCCTTTACGCACTGACCGTATTGATGATGTTGATGTGCTGCGAGTATTGCGCAGCATTGCTAGCGCGCAACAAAAAGGCGCAGTGCTGATGCATTGCAAGCATGGACAAAATCGCACTGGATTGATTGCGGCGATGTATCGCGTGGTGTTTGAAGGCTGGAGTAAAGCCGATGCGATGGCCGAAATGCAGCTCGGTTATGGTGGTGAAGAACGTATGGATGGAGCCACTCGCTATCTTACCCGGGTGGATGTTGCTGCTATTCAGCGGGCTTTAGCCAGTGGCGCCTGCAGTACTCAGTCTTTAGCCTGGTGTAAAATTGCAGGTTGGTTGCAAGAGCAGGTTCATAAAGTCTGGAGCAACCCTGCACAACAGAGCTCTGCATGGGCAAGGCATCAGCAGCAGACCTTGAATCCTGCAGAAACTTAAACAGGGGGTCACGCCAAGTGTGCTGCTTAGCGTGACTTTTTCGGCTTTATTGCGGCAGCAAGCGTAAGGTGCTTTTTGTGTATTGCTGAATGTCTTTATCTGTCAGGTGCTGTTGAAAATAACGACCCTGTATATAAACTTCGGCTTGATCTGCGTAGTGACTGTCGAAACGGACACCGCTTTGTCCAAGCGGATTGATCCCTAGCGATTTTTCTGGGCTCGCAAAATCAATAATGCGGCGAGTAGAGGGGCCATACTCAACCTTCCACGGAGCACTGCCGTAGCCACTGGAAAAATTACTGGGCACTTCATGGCCACCTGGCGCGGCAAAACTGCCGATATTGAGCAGACCTAAAGGTGATTGCTGACCGAGCGGATGGTTATGCGTCAAAGTGTGGGCTTGACCCCATAGCCAGTTCTTTGGATTGGCACCAAAAGTGGTGTTTAAATGCTTCAGTGTTGTGTGCCAAGCTTGAGCCACCACCTGTTGGCGTGTTTGTTGTTCGCCGCTGCTGTGATTATTCCACCAGGGTGAATGTGGATCCGCGACCAATAGGGGTAGGGCACTATCGATAATGCGCGTGTTGAGTAAATTAGTGAAAATATCCTGCCCCAGTTCATCCAGCAAAGTCGCTTGCAACAGTTGGTAGGTGAATTCAGTAAAGACCGTCGCTAGATAGCCATCAACAGGGTAGTCACCTTGCCAAGCACTTAATTGCTCAATCAGTTTACGCTCGCCATTGCCGCGTGCACTCGTTAGTAGATCATCCACTAAAGGACCGATGACACGCTGCGCATAATCGGTGCGATCACCTTGCTGCACAGCTTGACTGTTTTGCGTATTCCATTTGATATCGGGCTGGCTGAGTTGCTCGATCAGTTGTGCGCCGCGATCGGCTAAATTGTAGTAGCCCGGTAAAGGTACTTTATTAGGTGAGGCCGGCATAAAGTTTGCCGAAACAATATAACCGCGGGCTGGATTTTCTTCTTGTGGATTATCGCTAAAGGGGTAAAAACCATATTTTTTACTGGCCGCAGTTTGGCTATCAAGAATAAACGCGGGTTGGGCCGACGGATCACGAATCGGCATTTTTGCTGCCGCCCACCAAGCGATATCACCTTCAGTATTGGCCCAAACCACATTCAGTCCCGGCGCATGTATTTTGCTGGCGGCTTGGCGCGCTTTATCTAAAGTGTTGGCGCGATTGAGTTCATAAAAAGCATCCAGAATAGGGTTTTCTGTTTCTAGAAAAGCCCACCACATGGCAATAGGTGTGTCGCCGCTGTCTTGATTGAATATATCGTTGATAATCGGGCCGTAAGCTGAGTGATACAGCGTCATCTTTTCGGGTTCTTGGTTTTTAATAGCAATCCACTGAGTCTGGCTATCGAGTGTGTGCCACTCATTATTGTGCCAAATTTGCTGCGGATCCTCTGGGTTGCTTTTCAGTGCAATAAAATCCAGATCATCATTTTGGAACATGGTAATTGACCAACCAAAATCATGGTTATGGCCTAACAGAGCAAAGGGATTGAGTGCTTGGAAATGACCGTAAAGCTCAAAGCCAGGTGCTTGCAGATGCGCTTCATACCAGACCGCTGGTACAGAAAAATTGATATGTGGATCACCGGCTAACAGCGGTTTTCCGCTGGCCGTTTTTGAACCATCCATCACCCAGGCGTTACTGCCTTCAAACTGCGGTAAACCAGCATCAAATAAGGCTTCTTGGCTGAGCTGCGCGATACTGTGCAGGTGTGTCCAATCTGCGTTGCTCAGAGTCAATTGCGCTGACGCTGGTAAAGCCCCGGCACTGGGCGTTTCCAGATCAAATATCGCTAAATAGTCTTCGCCGAGTTCTTGGCGGATATAACTTAGGGTCGGTTCAGTGCGAAACGCAGCAGCGAAGCTATAGGCTAAGTAGCCGGCGATACTGATGGTGTCTTCCATAGTGTAAGGACGCGGGTTAATCCCCAGTAGATCAAACTCAAGCGGTTTAGCACCTTGTGCTTGGAACTGGTTAATACCATCTAAATAAGCTTGCAGCGCTTGTGCTGGTGCGCTGGTCTGATCGATTTTTTGTACATACTGTTGCGCATGCTGATGCAGGCGTAAGGTGCGAAATAAACGGTCGATTTTGACGGTTTTCTCACCTAGAATTTCAGACAATTCACCACGAGCCAAGCGGCGCATAATTTCCATTTGAAATAGACGATCCTGAGCATGCACGTAACCCAGTGCTCGGTAGGCATCCATCTCGTTTTGCGCCTGAATATGCGGTACGCCACGCTCGTCATAGTGCACATCAACGGCGGCAGTGAGTTCGGGTAAATGTAGAGTGCCACTACGTTGCGGTAGTTTTTGTTGCATATACCAAGTCGCGGCTAAGCCAATACAGCCGAGCAATACAGCGCAAAATATAAAAAAGCGTTTCATTATTCAACCTATGTAAAGAACGCAAATATACAGCGCCAGTGATCAGCACTGTATAAGGATGACGTATATATAACCGCCTAGTTAGAAGTGCCTGTGCGGCGTTGTCAAATGATTCAAATGAAAAGCTGGAATGGCCATTGATATGAGCAATATACAATGCCTGTTCAAACAAATGTTTGAAACACTCGACTTGCAGTTGATAAAGCTGCAATATCATAAAAATAAAATGCGCCAAGCATTACAAAAACAATAATAAAAAGTTTAGAGGAATTGCTGTGAAATCATTACTGTCTCCAGCTATCAAGCTGATGAATCGCTTAAGTTTTGCCATGAAATTTAGCTTGATTAGCGCATTGTTTTTCCTGCCGATGCTTATCACCAATTTTTACTTAGTACGCGACTCATACCAAGATTTTATTAGCGCATTTTATGTTTCAATACGTGCAAGTTTACGCAGTCTTGGGCAGGTGATGGACCAAGTCGCGGCCGGCGATTTAACAGCACATTTTACCGTGCAAAGTCGAGATGAATTAGGTGAGCTCGGTCATGCATTTAGACAATATCCTTGCCGCGGTGGGTATGATTGTTGATCAAATTCAGCAAATTGCTGCGGCGGCTGAACAGCAAACCGCTGTTGCGCATGATATTGATCAGAATATTGTGCAGATTGACCAAACGGGCGAGCTCACGGCGCAAGGCGCTGATGAAACTGCGCAAGCCAGTCAGGATATGAGTGTACGTGTTGAACATCTAAAAACTTTGATCAGTGCTTTTAAAATATAAAGTGTTGCGACTCGGCAACGGGCCAGCCAAACAAACGCTGCACATTACGGCTGGTGTGTGCAGCAAAGGCTTGAGCGCTGATGCCATAGATGTGTGCCAGATGCTGACAGATTCTAGGTAGTTGCTCTGGGCTATTACGTTGACCAGCTAGCCACTCGGGCGGCATATCAGGGCTGTCGGTTTCTAAAGCAATACTGTCGATGGGTAAGCGCTTTAATACCGACTGTAAGCGCGTGGCGCGAGACCAAGTTGCAGCGCCGCCAAATCCCAGTAGAAAGCCCAACTTGATATATTCCAGCGCCTCTTCATAACTGCCAGAAAACGCATGAATAATGCCAGCGCGTGGCAGTTTAGCTTTTTTTAAGATGGCGGTGACCTGCGCATTAGCGCGGCGAGAATGGATAATCACCGGCAGATTAAATTGCGCAGCGATTACCACTTGTTGCTCAAATAAGCGGATCTGATGTTCAGGGTCCAGATCTTTTAAGAAAAAATCCAAACCAATTTCACCTACAGCGCAGAGTTTAGGGTGATGTTGATAGCGTTGCAGTTGTTCGGTCAGCGCTTGGATATCGCTGTCTTGATGCTCAGCGAGAAAATACGGATGCAAACCGAATGCGCCATATAAACCATCAGTATTACTAACCGTATCCCACAGGCGTGGCCAATATTGGCGCGTGATACCCACCACAACCATTTTCTCCACACCCAGCGCTTGGCTATGAGTGATCACCGCTTCACGGTCGTGATCAAAAGCTGGGAAATCCAAATGGCAGTGGCTATCAATCAACAACATAAGTAGCTCCAACAAAAAAGCGAAGGCTTAACCTTCGCTTTTAAGATGACACTCACAGGCCTGTCCGTCTAGACAGGCTGCTTGAAACTAGTGCGATTCACGCGCCGACAAGAACTTAATATCCGGCCAGCGCTCTTCCATAATGCTGAGGTTGACGCGGGTTGGCGCGAGATAGGTCAGGTGGCCACCGCCATCAATGGAGAGGTTTTCATGGGCTTTATCTTTAAATTCTTGCAGCTTTTTCTTATCGTCGCACTCAATCCAGCGCGCTGACCAGACGTTAATGTTTTCGTAAATACATTCCACTTTGTATTCTTCTTTCAGGCGGCTGGCGACCACATCAAACTGCAGCACACCAATGGCACCGAGAATAATATCGTTGTTACGCTGTGGGAAGAACACCTGCGTTGCGCCTTCTTCAGCCAACTCTTGCAGACCTTGACGCAGTTGCTTGGCGCGCAATGGGTCAGACAAGCGCACGCGACGGAACAGCTCCGGCGCAAAGTGCGGCACACCGGTAAAGGACAACTCTTCGCCATCGGTAAAGGTGTCGCCAATTTGAATGGTGCCGTGGTTGTGCAGACCAATAATGTCGCCGCCATAAGCCTCTTCTAAACGCTCACGCTCACTGGAGAAGAAGGTCAGGGCATCGGCAACACGAATATCTTTATTGATGCGCACATGCCGCATTTTCATGCCTTGCTCATATTTACCTGAGCACACGCGCATAAATGCGATACGGTCACGGTGACGTGGGTCCATATTGGCTTGGATTTTAAAGACAAAACCGCTGAAGGTTTCTTCGCTTGGCAATACTTCACGCTCCAGCGCCATACGTGGCTGTGGCGGTGGTGCCCAGTCCACAAAAGCATCTAAAACGTGGTCCACACCAAAGTTACCCAAGGCGGTACCGAAGAACACCGGAGTCATTTTGCCTTTTAGAAATTCAGCATGATCGAACTCATGGCAAGCGCCTTGCACCAACTCTAACTCATCAACAAAGTTGTCGTAGAGGTCACCGATATGCGCGCGGGCTTCTGGACTGTCGAGGTGCTTAATGATTTTCTTGTCGGTACGCTCATGGCCGTGGCCTGCGGTGTAGACATAAATCACATCTTCTGTGAGGTGATACACGCCTTTAAATTCACGGTAGCAGCCAATCGGCCAGGTGATGGGCGCGGCTTTAATACCCAGTACCGCTTCAATTTCATCAAGCAACTCAATGGGGTCGCGAATATCACGGTCCATTTTGTTGATAAAGCTGATAATCGGCGTATCACGCATCCGGCAGACATTCATCAAGGCGATGGTGCGTGGCTCAACCCCTTTACCGCCGTCGATCATCATCAAAGCACTGTCGACCGCGGTGAGCGTACGATAGGTATCTTCGGAGAAGTCTTCGTGACCTGGGGTGTCGAGCAGGTTGACCATGTGCTTGCGGTAAGGAAACTGCATCACTGAGGTGGTAATGGAAATACCCCGTTGCTGCTCCATCGCCATCCAGTCAGAAGTGGCGTGGCGGTCAGACTTACGTGATTTGACCGTACCCGCAACGGAAATGGCCTGTCCCATCAGCAATAAGCGTTCGGTAATGGTGGTTTTACCGGCGTCCGGGTGGGCAATAATAGCGAACGTACGACGTTTCGCAACTTCGGCAGCCTGTTTGCTCATGCTGATAGCGCCTCAAATAAAAAGAGTTTAAAAATTAGCCGGTAATTATAGCGGAGTTACAGACCAAGGTGGAAATAGGCGCGCTGAATCACTGATTAAATCCTATAAAGGCGCTAATCCTAAGTCTTAATCATCGATTAGGTTAGAATGAATGACTTAACTGCACAGTGTTATTGACTTGATTATCACCTGTGTAGATCACTTTATTTGGCAAGGTTGTATATGGCTTGGTTTGATTGGTTTGAGCGACGGATAAATCCCTACCCAGAGGAAGCGCTGGCGCCTAAACAGCTGACGATTTTTCATTTTATTACGGCGTGCGCGCGTGGTGCTTGGCCTTGGCTATTGGTGCTGGTGCTGTTTAATGCCGGTCTTGGCGTGTTTGAAGCCGTCTTATTTCAGATGATGGGTTTGATTGTCGATTGGCTCGGCCAATACAGTCCTGCTGAACTTTGGGCCGCTAAAAGTACGCCGCTGCTGGCCATGTTAGCAGTGATTGTGCTGAGTCCGTTGTGGGTGTTACTGGCCAGTAATGTGCGTTTTCAAACCTTGCAGGGTGTATTGCCGATGCGTTTGCGCTGGCAGTTTCACCAATTACTACTCAGCCAAAGTATGCAGTTTTACCAAGATGAATTTGCTGGGCGGATTTCTGCCAAGGTCATGCAAACCTCATTAGCGGTGCGTGACACCATTATGAGTTGTGCGGAAATGCTGGTGTATGTGGTGATTTACTTCCTCACGACAGCGGTTATTTTAATGAGTTTTGATACTTGGCTGTTGCTACCTTTTGTGGCTTGGTTAGTGATTTTCGGTGTTATTTTAAGGCTTTTCGTGCCACGTATGGCGCAGTTAGCCAGTAATCAGGCCGATGCACGTTCGTTAATGACCGGGCGCATTACTGATGCTTACTCGAATATTGCTACGGTTAAACTGTTCTCCCATGGTGGTCGTGAAGCGCGTTATGCCAAGCAAGCTATGCAAGAGTTTATGGGCACAGTGCACGCGCAAATGCGTTGGGTCAGTTATTTAGAACTGCTGAATCACTCGCTGAATATGCTCTTGGTTGGCGGTACTGCGGCGCTGAGTTTGTATTTGTGGCAGCAGGATTTAATCGGCGTGGGGGCGGTGGCGGCTGCGATCGCTATGTCGCTGCGTCTGATTGGCTTATCGCATTGGATTATGTGGGAAGCCACGATGCTGTTTGAAAACCTCGGTACTGTGCAAGATGGTATGAATACCATCAGTACGCCAGTGAAATTACTGGATGCGCCGAATGCCACTGAACTGAAAGTGCCGCACGGTGAAATTGAGTTTAAACAGTTGGGCTTTGTTTATAGAAACGGCCAGCCGTTGATGAATGACTTTAATCTACATATTAAACCCGGTGAGAAGATTGGTTTAGTCGGCCGCTCCGGTGCGGGTAAATCGACCTTAGTGAATGTGTTACTGCGCTTTTATGATGTCAGTAGCGGCCAAGTACTGATTGATGGTCAGGATATTGCCAAGGTCACTCAGCAATCATTACGCCAGCATATCGGCATGGTGACGCAAGATACGTCGTTAATGCACCGCTCTGTGCGCGACAATATTGTCTATGGTCGCCCTGATGCCTTTGAAGAGGATTTGCGCTTAGCCGTTGAGCGTGCGCAGGCGGCTGAGTTTATTCCGTCGTTATCGGATGCTGAAGGTCGTACCGGTTTGGATGCGCATGTGGGTGATCGCGGGGTGAAACTCTCCGGAGGTCAACGCCAGCGTATTGCTATTGCTCGGGTGATGCTCAAAGACGCACCGATCTTATTGTTGGATGAAGCCACCAGTGCCTTGGACTCCGAAGTGGAAGTGGCCATTCAAGAAAGTCTGTATGAGTTAATGGCTGATAAAACAGTGATTGCCATTGCACACCGTTTATCCACCATTGCCGCGATGGATCGTTTGGTGGTGCTGGATCAAGGTCAGATTGTCGAAGTCGGTAGCCATCAAGAGCTCTTGGCGAAAAACGGTCTGTATGCACGTCTGTGGAATCGTCAGTCGGGTGGGTTTTTAGGCGGAGAGTAATCAGATGGCTGTATTCAGTTGATGACATCAGCGTGTTGCGTGTATGTCTTATCGCTGTGAGCTGTGCAGAGTGGAGTGAGGCTGCGGTGACATCGTCAGTGTCTAGGTCACCGCAATGGTTTTATGCCACTTGCAGCGTGCCGGCTAAGTCAAAGGGCTCGGCCCATTCTTGCCACACAGTTGGGCCTTGCGCAAACTCATCATCGGTTAGTAAGCAAGCGTTTAAGTCATCTTCGAGCTGCTTGAAGTTAATGTTTTGGCCAATAAAGACCAGCTCTTGGCGGCAGTCACCGACCTTGTCTTGCCATTTTTCTTCGATGGATTTTAAACTCTCTGCGTCTTGCGGCCAATCGGTACGCGGTACGCTCGCCCACCATTGTCCTGCATAGCTGTAACGCATCATGCCGCCGGCTTGCGACCAACTGCCCACCAAGTCAGGGCAGGATGCGAGCCAGAAATAGCCTTTGGAACGCAATAAACGCCCATTTAACCATTCTTGATTTAGAAAATTATGAAAGCGTCCCGCATGTAGCGGGCGACGGGCTTGCCATGCATGTGAAGCAATGCCGTATTCTTCACTTTCAGGGATATGCTCGCCGCGCATTTCTTTCAGCCAGCCCGGTGCTTGTGCTGCTGTAGTAAAATCAAAGGCATGAGTATTGAGGACTTCACTCAGCGGGATATCGCCCATACGCATGGGTAAGATTTTGGCTTGGGTATTGAGTGAGCGTAAAATGGCTTGCAGTTCTTGATAGGCGACTTGGCTGATCAGGTCGGTTTTACTGACTAAAATCACATCAGCAAACTCTACCTGCTCAACCAGTAAGTCAGTGATGGCACGCTCATCATCTTCTGCAATATCGTTTTCACGTTCGCCAATCCATTGCGCAGCGTGATAATCGGTTAAAAAGTTGATGCCATCCACCACTGTGACCATGGTATCGAGGCGAGTGAGATCCGATAGGCTGTGACCGGCTTCATCGGTAAAGGTAAAGGTTTCTGCCACCGGCAATGGCTCGGAAATACCAGTGGATTCAATCAATAAATAATCAAAACGGTTTTGTTGTGCCAGAGCGGCCACTTCTTTGAGTAAATCCTCACGCAAGGTGCAACAGATGCAACCATTGCTCATTTCTATTAACTGCTCTTCAGCGCGATTAAGCTCAACACCATGCTGTGCTGCGCTGCCATCGAGATTAATTTCACTCATATCATTGACGATCACCGCAACGCGTAAGCCTTCGCGGTTTTTTAAAATATGATTGAGTAGAGTGGTTTTACCTGCACCTAAAAAGCCAGATAACACTGTGACGGGGAGCGGGGTGGACATGTTTTTTCCTTGCATAAAATTTATGCTAAATAATCTGTGCGCCATAGGGCAACGCAGTATTGGGCTTAAAGGGGGCGGTTGTGGGTTGGTGTGGCTGTTTGCTCAGTCGAGGCGATGGCGTCGTGAGCATGTAGGCTTTCTAAGTGTCGTGCTGTGGCAGAAAACTCTGTGTAGCGTCCGCTAAGGGCGTGTTGCATCCGTCGCACTGCATCTTCAACAAACATTAAGTTGTGACCGTTTAGGCGGGCAAACTCTTGCTCATCAATACGCTTAACAGCTGTTTGTAGTGGGGTGCTGAGAGCGCTTTCGATGCAATCAATTAAAGACACTAAGCCCAATTGCGCCGCGTCTGGGTTGATGCTGACACTGACTGTAGCTTGGCTGCGCTGACTGTGCGGTGTGGCAAAGCTGCCGTGCTGCTGTAACCACCGGGCAACCTGATCGACCTGACAGGTTTCAGTAGCAGCAAAGGTGGCAGCGAAGTGCTCAGATAAGAGTTGGCGCGCTAATGCAGCAGAGCAGGGGCAGGTTGATGAGTAGCCGACCTTTACTTCGGCGCTGAGCTTAAAGCCAGCAGGTGACAATTGTGCGTGCAGTTGTACCGGATAGCTTTTCCAACCACCCAGGCCGGCACTGAGTAAGGCTGGACGCTTGAGTAATAAGTTAAAACTCAAAATTAAGCGTGCCTGTGATGACAGTGCTTCTTGTTGCCCAGCAATGGCTTTATTAAGAGTGGCTAACAGAGCGCTGGGTGTAATGGGTTGTACTACTGCAAGTTCGCTGAGCAGTTGATACAGGCGTGACATATGAATGCCTTTAACTTTCTCAGCTCCCAGATCAACCTGAAAGCAGGCTTGTGTGCTGAGTGCGTTAGAGGCCTGTGACTGATCCTCAGCAAAGTGCAGTGGTAGATCAATATGATCCATACCCACCCAGTTGATGGGCGTATGGATATGAGTTTGTGTGTCTAATGAAATATCAGGAAGTGGACGGGTCATAGTCATCAGGCGTGTTAGAAATAGAATGTTATAATATATCTTTATAGGGTTGATAACAATGTTGTTTATGTGAGGTTTTTTCTGGTTTTATACAGAGTGTAAGGTTTGAGATGACTGGTGAAATGATGGTTTGGTAGCGGTAAGCAGATTAAGAATTACGATTTTATATGCAGTTAAGCCTGTTTTAAAGGCAGGTTTATATTGTGTGGTTGCTCGTTTTTCCATGCGGTGGCAGTGTTTTTTAGCGTATAATTATTACACCACTAAAGTTGTAGTCAATGCTGCCGACATAACAAACAATTCAGTTGTTAAGCAATTGTACTGAATTGTTTTAAGTGATTATTTGTTTGGCGTTAGTTGCGGTTTAGACGAAGAAGGCAGCTAAGTTTAGCTCATTCAGTACACTATTTTATGCGTAAAAAAATTTAAGGCGGCTGCTATGAAAAACAATCAATCAACAACTCAGCGCGAACAGCACTTTGCCCCAGATGTAAAGCTGATCTCGGGTACTGATTTGCAGGGCGTGATTACCCACTGTAATGATGGTTTTGAAAAAATTAGCGGTTTCTCTCGTGAGGAGTTGGTCGGCCAACCTCACAATATCGTCCGTCACCCAGACATGCCTACAGAATCATTTGAGGTGATGTGGCAGCATCTTAAAGCCGGTCGCCCGTGGATGGGGATGGTGAAGAATCGCTGTAAAAATGGTGATTTTTACTGGGTCAATGCTTATGTCACGCCTGTTACTGAAAATGGCCATATGGTGGGCTATGAATCAGTACGCTCGTGTCCATCACGTGTTGATGTAGAGCGTGCAGAAAAGCTGTATGCGCGTATACGTCGTAATGGCTTTCAATTAAAAATGCCGCGCGCGGTGACGCAAATGCTGATTGCCGTTGCTTTGATTATTCCGGCTGCTATTTTAGGTTATATGATGTCGCCGATGGTCAGTGCGCTGTGGTTAGCGCTCGCACTGGTTGTATTTGGCGGCATTCTTAACTATCAGCATAAACAAGATCTAGAAAGTGTCATTCAAGAATTAAAAGGTGTTTTTATGCACCCCCTTGCGGTGAGTTCCTATACCAATCAGAGTGGTGTTGCGGGTCAGATTGTGGTCGGTATCATGAGCTTACGTGCTCACTTGGACACCGTATTAACGCGTATTGAAGATGCGTCGCGTCATGTGACAGAGGAATCTCGTCGCGGTTTAGAGCTGACTGAAACAGCACGCGGTGAGATTATTAATCAAACTCAGCAAACTGAATTAGTGGCCACGGCCATGCAAGAAATGTCGCTGGCGATTCATGAGATCTCTGAAAACGTACAAAAAACTGCGGGCCAAGCTGATCACTCCAGTGATTTAGCCAACCAGGGTGTTGAGATCGCACATATTACCCGCACATCGATTGAGCAGTTGCGCGGTACAGTGTCTGATATTGGTCAAGCGGTTAAACAGCTGGCGCAACAAACCGATGCGATTGCACGTGCTGCAGCATCGATTGAAACGATTTCTGATCAAACCAACTTGCTCGCCCTTAACGCAGCGATTGAAGCGGCCCGTGCCGGTGAGCACGGTCGTGGTTTCTCGGTGGTGGCGGATGAAGTGCGCTTACTGGCGTCGAATACTCGTGATTCAGCGAAAAATATTGGTCATATTGTTGCCAGCCTCAGTGCTCAAGCCGCAGCTTCGGTTGTGGTGGCTGAGGAAGGTGCGGCTGATGCTGAGCTCGGTCTGCAGCGCGTGGTTGAGTCGGAAAGTATGTTGCTGGGCATTGTTGAAGCTGTCAGCAAAATCTCTGCAATGTCAGAGCAAATGGCCACTGCGGTTGAAGAGCAGGCCATGGTGTCACAAGAAGTGAATCGCCAAGTAGCAGAGATTTCTGAACTGGCAAACCGCAGCTTAGAGCGCACTGAAGAGAGCGCAGATAGCATCCGTAGTTCACAGCGCGTATCAGAGCAGCTGCATGAATTGGTCAATCGTTTTAGAGCTTAAGCACTGGTGCTGACATGTTGTGCCGCAATTCGATAAACAGCATGTCAGTGATCTAAACTCGCATGGAGGCGCGGTCAGTGTTATGTTTATTACAGAGCAGTAAGTGTTGCAAAATCCTTATAACAAATTAATCTTAAAATGCGCTTTTTTAAGGTTGCTATCCTAGCGTCATAGCCCTAAAGTGCGCGCCTAGAACGCCCATGCTGAAACGATCCATCCGGCTCAAGTACTGACGACGAGAGGTTGATAGCCCAATAGCTATAAATCATCGGCGACATGCCTTGGGAAGTAGGCGAACCAAAGTGGGGAAACGGATTCGGCGTTCAGATTTAATCCCTTATTTTCTTGATTTTGCCATGACCCGGAAAGGAGTTACGCTATGTCCATTAATGTGGAAGATTATTTCGCGCCTGAAACCTTCAAAAGAATGAAGGCGTTTGCTGATCAACATGAAACCCCATTTGTGGTGATTGATACAGCAACTATCGAACGCGCTTACGATGAAATTGCAGAAAACTTTCCTTACGCAAAAATTTATTATGCGGTGAAAGCGAACCCTGCTATCGAAATCACTAAACTGTTAAACGACAAAGGTTCTAACTTTGATATTGCCTCGATCTATGAGCTCGACAAGGTGATGTCATGTGGTGTTAAGCCTGAGCAAATCAGCTTTGGTAACACCATTAAAAAAGCCCGTGATGTGCGTTACTTCTACGAGAAAGGCGTGCGTATGTTCGCCACTGACTCAGAAGCAGATTTGCGCAATATCGCTAAAGCGGCGCCCGGTTCTAAAGTGTATGTGCGTATTTTGACTGAAGGCTCAGCCTCAGCGGACTGGCCGTTATCACGTAAGTTTGGCTGCCAAACTGATATGGCCATGGACTTATTAGTGCTGGCGCGCGAGTTAGGCTTAGTGCCTTACGGTGTATCTTTCCATGTCGGTTCACAGCAGCGTGAAATAGGCTCGTGGGATGCGGCTATTGGTAAAGTGAAAATCATCTATGAGCGCTTGCGCGATGAAGACGGTATTCGCTTGCAGATGATCAATATGGGCGGCGGTTTCCCAGCCAACTATTTGAACAAAACCAATACTCTGCAAGCTTACGCTGAAGAAATCACACGATTCCTTAAGGAAGACTTTGGCGATGAAATGCCAGAAATCATTCTTGAGCCAGGCCGCTCGTTAATTGCTAACGCCGGTATCTTAGTCAGTGAAGTGGTGTTGGTTTCGCGTAAATCACGCACCTCTGTCGAGCGCTGGGTGTATACCGATGTGGGTAAGTTCTCTGGTTTGATTGAAACCATGGATGAGTGCATTAAGTTCCCCATCTGGACTGAAAAGCAGGGCGAATTGGAAGACGTAGTGATTGCAGGTCCAACCTGTGACAGTGCCGATATTATGTACGAAAACTACAAATACGGCTTACCTCTGAACTTAGCCAGCGAAGACCGTTTGTACTGGTTATCCACCGGTGCTTATACCACCAGCTACAGTGCGATTGAGTTTAATGGCTTTCCGCCGCTGAAATCGTACTTCCTGTAATACGGTAAAACTAAAAAACCCGCTAGCAGTCACACTGTTAGCGGGTTTTTTATGCGTGCTCTCTATTGCTTAAAACTGGTAGGTCGCTGACATCCACAAGCGACGACCTTCTTCGATCGAACCTGTGGTGGATTTGCCTGAGTGGCTGTAGTCAGTACCGTAAGCAAGCTCACCTTTATCTGTTAGGTAAGATCTTCCTTTGACAAAGTCTTTATTGAGCACGTTATAAACTGTCGCGTTAAACGCTAAAGTTTCAGTTGCTTGGTAAGAGCCGCCTAAGTGGAACAAGGTATAGGCCTTGGTTTTGCTACCCAGCGTTGTGTAGATATTCTTTTCTGTAGCATCGAGATTGTCGTATTTGCTGGTAAAGCGCGAACGTTTGCCACGGTACTCGGTATTGAGCCATAGATTCAAACGATCATTGGCTTCCCAGTTTAAGCTGGCATTAGCTAAGTGACGTGCTGTATTGGTGAGTTGAGCGCCTTTGTCTTTGCCGCTTTTTTGCTCACTGTCGGTGTAGGTGTAGTTACCTTTAATACTCCAATCGTCAGTGAAATACCACTGTGCAGCCAGCTCAATACCTTGGGTGACCGCATCATCAACGTTGATTTTTTGTGAACAAATACCACCATTATATGCGCAGGCAGTATCTGGGCCTGAGTTGATTTTATCGCTGAATTTATTATGGAATAGAGTGGCGTTGGCATTAAATCCAGCTAAGTTATCAAAGTATGCTGCCAGCTCGGTGCTGGTGCTCTTCTCTGGTTTTAAGTTTGGATTGCCAATCGTAATGGTTTTTCCTTGCTTGGTGACACCATTGATACCGCTGTGTAAGTCGTTAAGGCTTGGGGTTTTATAACCTCTACTTGTACCACCTTTAAGTGTCCAATTATCCGTGGCATTCCAAACCAAATATGCGCGTGGGCTGGTGTTGCCACCAAATGCTTGGTGACGGTCATAGCGAGCACCTAGAGTTAGAGCTAAATCATCGGTTATATGCCATTCGTTTTCAGCAAAAATGGCTGCTGCTTCTTGTTTGAATTTACTTGTTGCAATACCGTCTTCTAACTGTGCATCTAAGTACTGACCACCCACGGTGCTGATTGTGTTATCAGTGAGTGTTGCCACAAATTTAGTATCAATAACCAAGTCCGCTGATTTTAAGGTGCGCTGATTGCCACCAACAATGTCAGAGAATCCAGCATAGGCTGTGCCAATGGTGCCTGGAATAGTACGACCTAGTGTTTCTGTGGTGTTGTAGGTTATAGCGCTGTCCAAGGTACCCAGCTCGAAGCGGCCGGTGTGAGTTAATGCATATTGCACACGTTCAAATTTCTGTTCATCGCTATAACCATTGGCTTTAGTTAGGTCATTGATATCGCAACCATCTGCAGCATCTCCACCTTTTTTCCCATCCAAAGTACCCAGTTGGCAATTATCGTTATTGTATCTCTGGCGACCTTTCTCAAAGTCTAAAGCGAAGTCATGATCATCATGCGGGGTCAAATTCAAACGCGCGCCAAGGTTGAAGTTTTGACCTTCAACGGGTGAAGCGCCGCGTTTACTAACGTTGACACCACGGGCGTAGGTTAAATCTGATTCTTGGCGATCAATGAAACTACCACGCACATTAAGGCCTAGTAAGCCCTCTACTAACGGGCCACTGGTATAAAAACTGGTGCTGCCGCTGTCACCAAAATCGCGTTCTTCTTGAAGTGTGTAATCAGCAGTCACGCTGCCAGTCCATTCTGTGCCGACTTTTTTGGTGATGATATTAATCACGCCGCCCATGGCATCAGAGCCATAGAGTGTCGACATTGGGCCGCGGATCACTTCAATGCGCTCAATGGCCGACATGGGTGGCATAAAACTGGTGGAGGTTTCGTTAAAACCATTTGGAGTGACATTGCCTGCTGGGTTTTGACGACGACCATCAATCAGAATCAAAGTGTAGTCGCTGGGCATACCGCGCATGCTGATATTTAGGCCGCCAGTTTTTCCTGTGCCTTGCTTGATATCAATGCCTTCAACATCGTCCAACGCTTGCGCGAGATTGCTATAGCGTTTTTTTTGCAGATCGGCATTGCTCACCACAGAAATACTCGCTGGCGCATCAGTAATTTTCTGTTCAAAACCGGATGCGCTGACTACGGTAGAAGCGAGCTGGGCGGGTGATTGATTAGCTAAAGCAACGCTGCTGCTGAGAACAGCGCAGGTCATAAGTGAATAAGCAAAGGGGGTACGCATAACAAACTCCATATAAGAATGCTGCGCATGATAATCATTCTCAATAGATATGTAAATAGTACTGAGAACTATTATTAATTGGTGAGGCGTTAGCGATGTGTATCAGAGTATGATGAAGTGCATATGTATTCGAGGTGAGAGGGGCGTTATGGTTTTTGCAGTGAGTGCTGCGAATCAGCAAGAGGTCGGCAATGTAGTCGGTACCCTCTTGCTTAAATACAAATCAATTAGGGCAGGACAACCTCGATGACACCGTCGGCAATAATGCTGACTTGACTGCTACCCGCTTCAATTTCAGGTATCACAGCAGATTCTTCAGACATCGAAGCGCTGAGCATTTTTGCTCCACGAGCATACATCGGTGGACGAGCAAAGCCGCTGCTGTTTAAGTTTAAATTGACCACCTTGTAACCAGTGCTGCCAAAGGCTTTGCTCACTAAATCGGCTCGCGCTTGGAACGCGCTAATGGCTTCTTTGAGTAACTCATCTTCACTGCTAATGCGCGTTTTTGGCGCAATGCTAAACTGCATATTTGCCATTTTGAGCGTTTTGAGTAACTCGCCGGTTAGCGCAGAGAGTTCAGAGAAGTCTGTGCTTTCTAAGCGTAATTCTGCACGCTCGCGCCAGGCTGTGATTTTTTGCCCTTTGCTATCATGCACAGGATAGCTGCTACGGCTGCCTAGTTTGACGTTAATACGCGGCTGTTGACGTGCTGTTTCGACAGCCTTATTCAGTGTTTGAGTGATGGTTTTTGCTAGACGTGCAGGGTCAGTATCTTGACCATCGCTGTAGAGCGTAACTTCCATTTGATCGTGTGCGACTTCTTGGTGGGCTTCAGCGCGTAAAGAAATCTGATTATAGAGTTGCTCGCTGGCCAGTACGCTTGTGCTGGTTGCTAAGCAGGTGATCAGCAGTGCAGTTGGGGTGGCGCGTAACAGTCGGATCATAAAAGCTCCATGGGTACGGCGGGTATATAGTATGAAGATACTATCAGAGTGTTGGAAACCCTTGCTCTGAGTTATGTGATAATAGTTACATTTTGTCGAGAGTAGTAACAGTGCGATTATACTCGGGTCTCGCTTAAGGAGCGTTTATGCTGGCACAAACACAACTGTTATCTGCAAGTCGTCAAAATTTATGGCGGTTAACCTGGATTCGTCTTTTAGTTTTGAGTGCGCAAGCTGGCACGCTGGGCTTTGTTTATATGAGCGGTCTAGTCGTGTTGGACTGGATGCCATTGGTCTTGATTTTAGTGCTGTCACTGAGCATGTGCCTGTCAACCAGTCTGCGCTTGCGCGTGAGTTGGCCAGTCACTGAGCAGGAATTTGCTGTGCATTTAGCTATGGACTTATTGATCCATAGTGCTTTGCTATATTATGTGGGTGGTTCGACTAATCCCTTTGTCGCCTATTACTTAGTACCACTGACCATTGCCGCCGCGACCTTGCCGTGGCTGTATTCGATTGTGCTGAGTGGTTTCGCACTGACGGGTTACACGGCATTATTGATTTGGTATCGCCCATTGCATCTGCAGGGTGAGCAAGTGGATCAGTTACTGATTACTCTGCATTTATTTGGAATGTGGTTGAATTTTGCTTTATCTGCGGCCTTTATTACTTTCTTTGTTTCTAAAATGTCAGAGGCTGTGCGTGAACAAGATCAGCTGCGTGCCGCGCGGCGTGAAGACAGTATGCGTGATCAGCAGCTACTCGCCGTAGCGACGCAAGCAGCGGGCGCTGCACATGAGTTGAGTACGCCCTTATCTACCATGAGTGTTTTACTAACTGAATTACGTCGTGAGCATAATAAAGAGCCCATGCTGCAAGAAGATTTGACCTTGCTGCAGGAGCAGGTGAAGCTCTGTAAAGGGACCTTGCAACAATTGGTGCGGGCTGCTGAAGCGGATCGCCGCCAAGCGATTGAGGAGCAAAGCGTGGCGGACTGGCTGGAAACGGCTTTAAATCGTTGGCATTTAATGCGTCCAGAAGCCACCTATTCGTATCAGTTGACCGGTGAGGGTGTTGCGCCCACATTAATGCCGCCGGTTGATTTAACACAGGCACTGCTTAATCTGTTAAATAATGCTGCAGATGCGTGCTCGGATAACCTAGTGATTCGTTTACATTGGGATCCGCAGTGGATTGCGATTACCATCCGCGATTATGGTGCGGGTGTGCCTTTGGCCATTGCTGAGCAGCTGGGTAAGCCGTTTTTTACCACCAAGGGCAAAGGTTTTGGTCTGGGATTGTTTTTAAGTCAAATTAGCGTTATCCGCGCAGGTGGTACAGTTAAGTTGTACAACCAAGAAGGCGGTGGAACTTTAACCGAATTACGTTTGCCGCGGATGCATACAGTTCTTTAAGTGAGGAATGACAAGTGAGCGAAGAAAACCTATTTGAAGGTGAAGAGCAGCCGCATTTGTTGCTGGTTGATGATGATGAAACCTTTACCCGGGTTATGGCGCGTGCCATGTCACGACGTGGCCTGCGTGTATCCATTGCGGGTTCTGCAGATGAAGGCTTGGCACTCGCTAAAGTTGACTTGCCTGATTATGCGGTACTGGATCTGAAAATGGATGGCGACTCTGGCTTGGTATTGTTACCTAAGTTACTGGAGTTGGATGCCGAGATGAAGGTGCTAATCTTGACAGGTTACTCAAGTATCACCACTGCAGTTGAAGCCATTAAACGTGGTGCAGCCAATTATTTATGTAAGCCTGCGGATGCAGATGATGTGTTGGCTGCGTTGTTATCGGATCATGCTGATTTAGCAACCTTGGTGCCTGAAAACCCCATGTCAGTGGATCGTTTGCAGTGGGAGCATATTCAGCGTGTGCTAGCTGAGAATGATGGCAATATCTCTGCAACCGCTCGAGCATTGGGCATGCACAGACGTACTTTGCAGCGCAAGTTGCAAAAGCGCCCTGTACATCGTTGATAGAAAAAGACGCCTGACGCAGGCGTCTTTGTGTTTTGTGGCGCTTTAGCGCGTGCCGAAGACCACTATAGATTGTCCTTTAACGTCGATTAAACCTTGTTCTTCAAGGCTTTTTAAAACGCGTCCGGCCATCTCGCGTGAACAGCTTGCTATACGACCAATCTCTTGCCGAGAGATTTTTATTTGCATGCCGTCGGGGTGCGTCATCGCATCAGGCTGTTTAGCTAAATTTAGCAGTGTTCGAGCAACCCGCCCAGCGACATCAATAAAGGCTAAGTTGGCAACTTTACGTGTGGTATTGCGCAGGCAATCAGCCATTTGATTGTATACGGCGTGGAGCAGTTCAGGGTATTGCTGCGTCAGTGCGCGAAATTCAGCATAGCTTATCTCGGCGATTTGGCAGGCTGTTTTTGCGCACACTGTAGCGCTGCGTATTTGCTCACTATGGTTGTTAAATAAGTCCAACTCACCAAAAAAGTTACCTTTGTTGAGGTAGCCAATAATTATTTTTTTATTGGGCTTTTCTTCCAGCTGCACTGTCACGCTGCCCGCTAGAATGAAAAATAGAGATTGGCTGTGTTCACCCGTAGAAATAATAGTGCTTTTCTTTGCGTAGTGGTGCAGTTTGCAGTGTTCGAGGAGTTCTTCAATGTGTTCTATGGCGGGTATGAATGTGATTGCAGCCATTTTATACCTCTCAAAAGTGAGTTCCATCTATAAGATCTGAGGCAGTCCTTGTTCCTGTTTTCAAGTGTGCCCCAACTGCCGTAAAATAAGTTCTTTAAAATAAGATTATGCTGTAAGTGTGACATGCATCACATTCTGATCCGCTGTACTTGACGTTTAGATGTGCGCAAGTGTCGCAGGACACTGTGTTAAACTCGGTTTTTTATATTATTTAGAGAATTAAACGTTATGCAGGCACGTGTTAAGTGGGTTGAACAAGCGATGTTCTTAGCTGAGTCAGGCAGTGGCCATACTGTGGTGATGGATGGTCCTGAAGAGCACGGTGGACGTAATCTCAGTGCGCGTCCCATGGAAATGATATTGATGGGTTTAGGGGGTTGCAGTACCTTTGATGTGGTCAATATTTTAAAAAAATCACGTCAAGATGTGCGAAACTGTGAAGTGCGTATTGATGCTGAGCGTGCTGAAGTTGAGCCAAAAGTATTCACGAAAATTGCCTTGCATTTTATTATCAGCGGTACTGATTTAAAAGAAACAGTGGTTAAGCGTGCAGTTGATTTGTCAGCCGAAAAATACTGCTCAGCATCAATTATGCTGGCTCGCGCTGGGGTTGAAATCACCCATAGTTTTGAAATTGTTGAGCATGCGTAGACAGCTAGTCAAAATAAGATTATTTATTCTTGTTAAAAGCTAGCATCCATGGGGCTTGCTCTGCATAATGGCGCGCCCCTTTTTTACAGACTAAGTGAGTCTGTAAGGGAAACCAGAATCGCATGGCGAAGAGGTGAAAACTGCCCTACGCAACTGTATTGACTTAAATATGTATACAGTTGACCGGCGTGCTCGATAACGCGGCTGCGCCGCACCAATCAAGAGAATCTAACGTTGACCAGTAAACTCAAACTGCATGGGTTCAACAACCTCACGAAGACGGTGAGCTTCAATATTTATGACATCAGTTATGCGCGCACGACTGATGATCAGCAAGCCTACGTTGGTTATATTAACGAACAGTATGATGCTGAGCGTCTGACGCAAATCCTCACTGATGTTGTTGAAATCATTGGCGCTAATATTTTGAATATTGCCCGTCAAGACTACGAGCCGCAAGGTGCGAGCGTGACGATTCTGATTTCCGAAGAGCCAGTTGAGCCAACTGCTAGCCAGATTGAAGAATCCCCAGGTCCGTTGCCGGAAACAATTTTGGCGCACTTGGATAAAAGTCATATTACTGTGCACACCTACCCGGAAATTCACCCGGTAGATGGTTTGTCGACGTTCCGTGTGGATATTGATGTATCGACCTGTGGAGTGATTTCACCGCTTAAAGCGTTGAACTATCTGATTCACCAGTTTGATTCTGACATTGTCACTATTGATTATCGTGTGCGTGGTTTTACCCGTGATGTGGAAGGGCGTAAGCACTTTATTGATCATGAGATCAATTCGATTCAGAACTATCTGTCTGAAGACACTCGCTCAGCCTATCAAATGACCGATGTGAACGTGTATCAAGAGCATTTATTTCATACCAAGATGCTGCTGAAAAACTTTGAGTTAGATGATTACTTGTTTGGTGATGCCACACGTAACTTATCGTACGAACAGCGCCGCGATGTTGAAGAACGTTTGCGTCATGAAATGTTAGAGATTTTTTACGGCCGTAATATGCCGAAAAGCAATCGTTAAGATGGTACGAATGTAACAACAAAAAAGGCGCTGATTATCAGCGCCTTTTTTGTATCTGCAACACAGTGTGATGAGATTAAATACGGTAGGTACTGCTGGTCATCACTTTGGCCATCAAGCTCATACCAAACTTAATCGGAGCAGGGAAACGGTAACCGCCTGCATCCAAAGCGAGATTGGCATGCTCTTCTTCATCGATGCGCATTTGCTCTAAAATAGCCCGCGATTTAGGGTCTGTTTCAGCGATTTGCTGTAAATGATCATCTAAATGCTTGCACACTTGATCTTCAGTGGCGGCAACAAAGCCTAGGCTGACTTTATCGCTGATCGCTCCAGCCGTTGCGCCAATGGCAAACGATAAACCATAAAAGAGTGGATTGAGCAGGCTGGTGCGGCTGCCCAGATCCTGAATACGCTGCTCACACCAGACTAAGTGATCCACTTCTTCTTCGGCTGAGTGTTCCATTTGCTGACGGATCTCAGGCAGCTTGGCGGTCAAGGCTTGGCCTTGATAGAGCGCTTGAGCACAGACTTCGCCGGTATGGTTAATGCGCATTAAACCAGCGATATGACGTGTTTGCTCTGCATCTAAAGTGCTGGCGGGCTCAACGATCGCAGGTGATGGGCGGCTGGCGTGACTGCTGTTGGGGATTAAAGTGCGCATGGCGGCATCCGCTTGCAGTAGCAAACGATCAACCGGTGAATAATGGCGTTGTGAAGACATATCAGACTCCTGATAAATAGCCGTGCTTAACATCTAGCGAGAAAATCATGGTGTAGCGCATTCTCAATCCAAACCTAGCCCGGCGGCCAGCTCATTTGGCGTTGACCTAAAACATGCATATGAATGTGATACACCGTCTGGCCACCGACTTCATTGGTGTTCATCACCACGCGGAAACCATCGTCACAGCCTTGTTCTTTGGCGAGGCGTTGCGCAGTATAAAGAATATGCCCCGCTAAGAAGGTATCTTCGACACTCAGCTCAGTCAGCATGCTGATATGTTTTTTCGGAATCACTAGAAAGTGGACCGGTGCATGTGGGGCAATATCATGAAAAGCCACCACATGTTCATCTTCATATAATTTACGCGCTGGGATTTCACCCGCAACAATTTTGCAAAATAAACAATCCATCACACAGACCTCGGCTTGCTTTAAGATTCATCGAGTTTAGCTGCCTGCTCGTTTAATCACCAGTATTGATAGTCTTTTGCGTGTGGTTTTGTTCTGCTTATGTACAGTTGTTGACATTGTCAGTGTCAGTTTTATGTCGCTGCTGAGCGTATGCTTAGGCTGGTAGGCAGCATGTTTTCAGCCCAGACCCTGTGTTTTATATAATGCATCTATAGTGTGTGCAGATGCGACCTTGAGCCGCAGAGTCTCAGACTTACGCTGGCAAAATGTATGGTATTTAATAAGAAAGTTCACTTACGCGCGATAAAAATTACAGGTTAGCGTTGATGTTTTTCTTGTGAGACTAAAGGCTAGTGTGTATCTTGGTAACTTTTTCGGTTAGCAATAACCACAGACTTTAATCATGTAGTGCCTGCTATGGCGGCGTTACAGACACTTTTTATGATAATAACGATGATATAAGGAGCACAGTAATGCGCGTCATTTTGCTAGGAGCGCCCGGTGCCGGAAAAGGTACACAGGCCGTATTTATAACGAAAAAATTTGGTATTCCACAAATCTCTACCGGTGACATGTTACGTGCCGCGGTTAAAGCTGAAAGCCCATTGGGCTTGAAAGTTAAAAACGTGATGGCCACCGGTGGTTTGGTGTCGGATGATATTATTATCGATCTGATTAAAGAGCGTATTACCGCAGAAGATTGCGCCAATGGCTTTTTATTCGATGGTTTCCCGCGCACCATTCCACAGGCAGAAGCCTTGCGTGAAGCCGGTGTTGAAATCGATCACGTGATTGAAATCGCTGTGGAAGATGAAGAAATTGTTGCACGTATTGCCGGTCGTCGTATGCACCCTGCATCAGGTCGCACTTATCACGTTGAGCACAACGCACCGAAAGTTGCCGGCAAAGACGATGAGACCGGTGAAGACTTGATTCAGCGTGAAGATGATAAAGAAGAAACCGTGCGTCACCGTTTGTCTGTGTATCACTCACAAACTAAGCCGTTAGTGGCTTTTTATCAAGATCTCGCAGCAGTCAATGGCACGCCTAAGTACAGCGCCATTGCAGGTGTCGGCTCAGTTGAGCAGATTACCGCTAAGGTTTTAGCTGCGTTGGCCTAAGCTGCGATCTGGGGAATACATTCGCTGTTGCAGTAAGCGTGCTTGATGTTATAGCGAATGTATTCTTTATTGTTTTCTTATGCTTCATTCCCCTAGCAGCAGCCTGCCTGTTACAATCACGTTTTGATTCTTTGACGGTAAACCATGACGACTTTATTGGCGCTGGACACGGCCACTGAAGCTTGCTCTGTTGCGTTATTACACAATGGTCAAGTCATCAGCCGTTACGCAGTGATTCCACGTTTACATGCACAACGTATTTTGCCCATGATCAGTGAAGTACTGACCGAGGCAGGTATCCCTAAAAGCGCATTGGATGGTATTGCCTTTGGCCGTGGCCCAGGTGCATTTACTGGATTGCGTATTGCTGTGGGTGTGGTGCAAGGTTTGGCTTTTGCTTTAGAGCGCCCGGTGCTGCCGGTGTCGAATCTAGCGGCGATTGCGCAGCGTGCTTACCGTGAGCATGGAGCTGAACAGGTTGCTGTGGCGATTGATGCACGTATGGATGAAGTGTATTGGGGCTGCTATCGCTTAGTGGATGGCGAAATGAGCTTGCAAGGCATTGAGGCGGTGCTTGCTCCTGAGCGTGCTGAGTTACCCCGTACTGCGCAAGGTGAGTGGTTTGCCGCAGGCACTGGGTGGCAAGCCTATGGCGAGCGTATCAGCGTGCCTGTGTATGGGCGTGATGAGCAGTTATTGCCCCACGCACAGGATGTGCTGACCTTGGCCCAAGGTATGTGGTTGCGCGGTGAAGCGGTCAGTGCTGAAGAGGCGCAGCCGATTTATTTACGCGATCAAGTCGCCACGCCGAAGCAGTCTTAAATAGCATTATTGAACAGTTGCTTGAGTCTGGTTACAGTGTTCATCTGTCTATAGGATGTAAACGCAATGCGTATTGACGGTTTTTCGCCTGCTTATGTGCCCAGCAGAACCACGCGCCCTGACACCAGTGCGCAGATGGATGATGCTGTTCGCCAAGCCGAAAGCCGGATGCGTCAGCAGCAGCCTGCTCAAGCCTCAGATACGCTACGTTTAGATACCCCGCAAGCAGTGCAGCGGCCCTCTGCGCAAATGCAGATCCAGCAATACGAGGCACGCCAAGCCTTAAATAATCCCGCGCAGCAGTACCAAGCCAGTAAAGCTTTAGCCAGCTACAGCAGTACCGCCGCATTTAGTAGTCAGGCAGAAGAAGCTGCCACCGTTTTAGGTCTTGATTTGTACGCTTAATGTCAGATTTAACTGTAAATTCCCCTATATTAATACGCGTTGACGCAATGACGGCTGCTGATCAAGCAACGGCGCTGCAGTGGGCGCAGGATTTAGCCTTACCACAAGAGGGTGAGGCTGAGTTTGCCTTGCAGGTCAGTGTGGATGGCTTGCAGTTGCAAGAGTTAGGTCCTGCTGCGCCTGGGCCGGTGCGTGTCGACTTTATTGAAGGTGCTCAAGCGCATCGCCGGCAGTTTGGTGGCGGCAGTGGGCAAATGATTGCTAAAGCCGTTGGTATTCAGCAGGGTGTGCGCCCGACTGTTTTAGATGCAACAGCAGGCTTAGGTCGTGATGCTTTTGTGTTGGCCAGCTTAGGCTGCCATGTGCAGATGATTGAGCGCAATCCAATTGTTGCAGCCTTGCTGGCAGATGGTTTGCGCCGTGCGCGGCTTGATGTGCAAGTTGCCGGTATTGTGCAGCATATGCCGCTGCTGATCGGGGATGCCATTGAGTTAATGCAAAACTGGACTGACGAAGCGCCGCAAGTGGTGCATCTCGATCCGATGTTCCCCAGCCGTGAGAAAAGTGCGTTAGTGAAAAAAGAAATGCGCTTATTTAAGCCGTTAGTAGGGGCTGATGATGATGCGCCTGAATTGTTGGCGGCAGCACTGGCTTTAGCCACGCACCGCGTGGTGGTGAAGCGTCCACGTAAAGCACCGGCGATTGCTGGAAGACTGCCGACCCATAGCTTGGATGGCAAATCCAGTCGCTATGATATTTATGCTCTAAAAAGTTTTAAAAACTAATTCAAAAGACGCAGTCACAAAAAAGCCCGCAGAAAGTGATTTCCAGCGGGCTTTTTTATGAGCGGTATGCGGTTAGGTATTAGTTAACCAACGTGCGCCATTCTGCGTATTCTTCAGTTTCGCCG
Organism: Thiopseudomonas sp.; assembly: GCA_035271365.1. GTDB lineage: Bacteria > Pseudomonadota > Gammaproteobacteria > Pseudomonadales > Pseudomonadaceae > Denitrificimonas. The sequence goes on along the minus strand of DATERS010000070.1, from coordinate 12,941 downwards.
GTCACTAAATCAAAGTAGGCTTTTTGCAGCACTTCAGTGATTGGACCGCGGCTGCCGATACCGATTTGACGGCCATCCACTTCACGGATTGGCGTCACTTCTGCAGCAGTACCAGTAAAGAATGCTTCATCAGCGATATACACTTCGTCACGGGTAATACGTTTTTCAACGATTTCGATACCGCGTGCTTTAGCCAGAGTCAAAATAGTATTACGAGTAATACCATTCAGGCAGGCGGTGACTTCTGGCGTGTAAATCACACCATTTTTCACCAAGAAGATATTTTCGCCTGAACCTTCAGCAACATAACCTTCTGGATCCAGTAACAGTGCTTCATCAGCACCGCCAGACACGGCTTCTTGCAGAGCCAGCATCGAGTTCACATACGCACCGCTTGATTTTGCACGGGTCATAGTGATGTTGACGTGGTGACGAGTGAACGAGCTTGTGCGCACCTTAATGCCTTTCTGCAACGCTTCGTCGCCCATGTAAGCACCCCAATGCCATGCTGCAACAATCAGGTGTACTTTGAGGTTGTCAGCACGAATACCCATGCCTTCTGAACCGTAAAACGCTAAAGGACGGATATAAGCGCTGTCCAATTTGTTTTCACGCACTGAAGCAATAATCGCTTCGTTGATCTGCTCTTTAGTGAACGGGATCTTCATATTCATGATATGCGCTGATTCAAACAGACGATCAGTGTGTGCCTGTAAGCGGAAAATCGCAGTACCTTTAGGCGTTTTGTAAGCGCGCACACCTTCAAACACACCCATGCCGTAGTGTAATGAGTGAGTCAGAACGTGAGTGGTTGCGTTACGCCATTCAACCATTTCACCGTCATACCAAATAACGCCATCACGATCAGCCATCGACATTTTTACGTGCTCCTGAAAATAATATTTAATAACGGGTTACAGATAACTCAAGCCCAGCTCTTGCCAGACGCGCATCACTGCGTGACGCTCGTCTGTAAACAAATTGCCTTCAACCACGCCTTGCTGTTTTTGCAGGGTCAGACGGTGAGCTGCAGCACGATAGGCCTTGTAAGCCTCCTGTAATGTGCAGACATGATCCGCACTCACTAGGTTTTCTGCGCCGAGACCGTCAAGAATACGGATATTGTCGGTATAGGTTACCAGCTGTGGATATTGCCATGACCAAGCTAGGACGGCATATTGCACCATAAATTCGATGTCAACGATACCACCAGCATCCTGCTTTAGATCAAATTGCACATCATGATTGAATGCATTTTGGCCTAAACCACCTTGGGTGATCTGAGTACCATGATTATGCCGCATTTTTGCGCGCATTTCGCTGACTTCTGCTTGTAGAACCGGCAAACTGCGTTGGCGGCCTAAAACATTTAAGCGCACTTGATTAAATTGCTCAGTTAACTCACTGCTTCCGACTAACACTCGCGCACGAATTAAGGCTTGGTGTTCCCACGTCCAGGCTTGTTCTTCCTGGTAGCGCGCAAAGGCGCTGAGAGAGCTGGCCAGTAAACCTGAGTCACCGCTGGGACGCAGGCGCATATCCACATCATAGAGGCCACCGGCGGTAGTGCGCGTGGTCAGCATGGAAATAATGCGCTGGCCCATACGAGTATAAAATTGCGCACCATCAACGGGACGCGGACCATCTGTTTCTGCGACGGGATCGCAATCGTAAATAAACACCAAGTCCAAATCAGAGCCGTGGCCCAGTTCAATCCCTCCGAGCTTGCCGTAGCCCACTACAACAAAGTCCAGCTCGCTGCTGCTGCCATCCATACGTTTTGGAGTGCCGTGCTTGTGTACCATCTCATGCCAAACCAGATGCAGTACTTGCTCAAGAATAGCTTCGGCCAGCCAAGTCAGGTAATCACTGACTTTCATTAACGGCAAGGTGCCGGCTATTTCTGATGCGGCTACGCGTAAACGGTGGGCCAATTTAAAGTGACGTAGCGCGTTCATTTGCTGCTCAATATCTTCCTCAGGAATGCGCAGTAAGTGCTCGCGCAATTCGGCGATTAATTCTGGGGCTTGAGGTGGACTGTAGAGTCGGCCTTCATTGAGCAGTTCATCCAGTAAGGCAGGGAAGCGCGTCAATTGTTCAGCAATCCATGGGCTGGCCGCACATAAACTGATCACTCCCAGTAACGCGCCTGGATTTTCTGTCAGCAATACTAGATAAGCAGAGCGACGAGCGACGGCTTCAATCAGTGGTAGCACACGTTCAAGTACCAGATCGGGATTGTCGTTTTCAATGGCTTGCGATAAAAAGCGTGGCATAAAAGCGTCTAAGCGCTCACGTCCCAGCCGCTGCATGGCGCGCACTTGACTGCCTTCACGCAGTTGCACAATCCGCTGCCAAGCTGCATGACTGTCTTGATAACCGGCTTCTTCAAGCTGTTGATAAATGCTGTCCACGGCAATGCTAAATTCCCAGACCGGCAGCCATTCACCGCCAATGCAATCCTCGTCATCTTCGTCAGGATCAGCAATGACTTCGCGAAAATGATGTTCAATGCGCTTGCGCCAATACATCAATTGCCCAAAAAACGTCGTCCAATCGCTAAAGCCCATCATAAAAGCGAGGCGCGCTTGTTCGAGCTCGTTGTCAGGTAGGCGTTGTGTCTGCAAGTCCGCCACAGCTTGCAGTGCGTGCTCGGTGTAGCGTAAAAAACGGTAGGCGTCTTTCAGTTCAGTGACATCGCATGAAGGCATATAACCTTGCGCGGCCAGCGTATCTAGAATGTTCAGTAAGGGTCGTTGTTGCAGGCTTAAATCGCGTCCACCATGAATTAACTGAAAGGCTTGGGCAATAAACTCAACCTCACGAATACCGCCTGAGCCGAGTTTAATATTGTCATCCATATCTTTGCGCCGCACTTCTTGCTGAATCAGCTGCTTCATTGAGCGCAGCGCTTCAATCGCTGAGAAGTCTAAATAACGGCGATAGACAAAAGGGCGCAAGATACGTAATAAAGTCGCCCCGGTATTTTGATCACCGGCCACCACGCGCGCTTTAATCATGGCGTAGCGTTCCCAGTCACGGCCTTGGTTTTGGTAGTACTGCTCAATGGCGTTAAAGCTATACACCAGCGGGCCACCTGAACCGTAGGGGCGCAAGCGCATATCCACGCGAAAGGCAAAACCATCTACAGTCATGGTGTCCAGCGCTTTAATTAGTTTTTGCCCAAGGCGGGTAAAGAATTCTTGGTTATCTAAGCTGCGTTTTGCGCCTTCAGTTTCACCGCCTTCTGGGTAGGTAAAAATCAAATCCACATCTGAAGATAGATTCAGCTCATAGGCACCCAGTTTGCCCATGCCCAGAATGACTAATTGTTGTGGGAGTTTACTGTAGCGTCCCATCGGTGTGCCAAACAGTTGGCAATGCTGCTGGTAGAGCCAGTGATAGGCTAAGTCTGTACAAGCATCTGCCATAGCCGACAAGTCGCGACAGGTTTCACTGAGTTCGGCTTGGCGCATTAAGTCGCGCCAAATGATCCGTACTTGTTGGCGATTACGGTATTGGCGTAGATGCAATAATAAACTGGCTTCATCGGGGCAGTCGGTTAAGCGCTCATTGAGCTTATAACGAATTTCCCCAGGGACTAAGGTGCGATCCAGTAGACCTGAGGCAACTAAGTCAATCAGCATCTGTGGATCACGAATGGCTTGGCTTAAAACAAAGTCACTTAGGCTGCACACTCGAATAAAGGCTTGATAGCGGCTTTCTGGCCATTGTGGGTTGGCGATAGCATGCTCTTCTAGAGCGTGTGCCCATTCGCGCTGGGCTTTGTGTTGTAAGAGCAGTAAGCCGGTGGGAATTGTATCCAGTAAAAGAGGGGTCATGCGAGATCCTGAACATTGTCGCGCCAAGGGTGTCAGTAAAGATACCTTAAATAAGTCAGTAATGGCGCGCCAAGAAAACACTTGGCTAAAAGATGTAGTGAATAAATGCTGACTCATGCGTCATTTTGTAGTAAAACTACAAGAAGAACAATAATATGACTTTGCTGTGCCATGGGCTGACTGTTCACAAGACATGCAGCACGTATAGGTCGATTATCAATAGACCCTTAGTTCGGGAGCGAAACATGCAAGATCTTGATCCGGTAGAAACACAAGAATGGCTTGATTCTTTGGAATCTGTACAAGCGCATGAAGGCGAAGAGCGCGTTCATTATATTTTATCGCGCTTGGGCGAACTCGCCAGCCGCAATGGCACACGTCTGCCGCATGCCATCACCACCCCTTATCGTAATACCATTCCAGTTACCCATGAAGCACGTATGCCGGGCGACTTATTTATGGAGCGCCGTATTCGCTCTTTAGTGCGCTGGAATGCCTTGGCTATGGTAATGCGCGCCAACCAAGCTGATCCCGACTTGGGTGGGCATATTGCCACCTTTGCCTCCAGTGCGACTTTGTATGACATTGGTTTTAACTACTTCTTTAAAGCACCGACCGAAGAACATGGTGGTGACTTAATTTATTTCCAAGGACACGCCTCCCCAGGTGTCTATGCACGCTCATTTTTAGAAGGGCGTATCACTGAAGAGCAGCTGGATCATTTCCGTCGTGAAACCGATGGCGAGGGTTTATCGTCTTATCCACACCCTTGGTTGATGCCCGATTATTGGCAGTTCCCAACGGTATCGATGGGTTTAGGTCCGATCCAAGCGATTTACCAAGCACGCTTTATGAAATACCTTGAGCACCGTGGTTTTATTCAACCCGGTAAGCAAAAAGTCTGGTGTTTCTTAGGTGACGGTGAAACTGATGAGCCAGAATCACTCGGTGCGATTTCTCTCGCCGGTCGTGAAAAACTCGATAACCTGATTTTTGTCATTAACTGTAACTTGCAGCGCTTAGATGGCCCTGTACGCGGTAACGGTAAGATTATTCAAGAGTTGGAAGGTAACTTCCGCGGTGCAGATTGGAACGTAATTAAAGTACTGTGGGGCCGTTTATGGGACCCATTGTTTGCTAAAGACACTGAAGGTGTCATGCAGCGCCGCATGGATGAAGCGCTGGACGGTGACTATCAGAACTATAAAGCCAATGATGGCGCCTTTGTGCGTAAAGACTTCTTTGGTGCTGATCCGCGTTTAGCCGAGATGGTCTCTGATCTAACCGATGATGAGATCTGGAAGCTCAACCGTGGTGGCCATGACCCGTTTAAGGTGTATGCAGCTTACCATGCTGCAGTCAATCATGAAGGTCAGCCGACCGTTATCTTAGCCAAAACCATTAAAGGCTACGGTACCGGTACTGGTGAAGCGCAAAATATTGCCCATAACGTTAAAAAAGTTGACCTGGAAAGCCTGAAAGGCTTTAGAGATCGCTTTGATATTCCTGTCTCGGATGAGAATATCGAAAGCCTGCCGTTTTACCGTCCAGCGGAAAACAGCGCAGAGCTACGCTATCTAAAAGAACGTCGTGAACAGCTCGGTGGTTTTGTCCCACAGCGTCGTATGAAAAGTATGAGTATTCCAACGCCATCGTTGGAGACTCTTAAAATTATTCTCGATGGTAGTGGTGATCGTGAAGTCTCTACCACTATGGTGTTTGTGCGTATTTTGGCGCAATTACTTAAAGATAAAGACCTTGGCAGCCGTATTGTGCCGATCGTACCGGATGAAGCGCGTACCTTTGGTATGGAAGGTATGTTCCGTCAGTTGGGTATTTATTCTGCCGTCGGACAGCTGTATCAGCCGGTCGACCATGGCCAGGTGATGTACTACAAAGAGGATGTGAAAGGTCAGATCCTTGAAGAAGGTATTACCGAGGCTGGCGCCATGTCGGCGTGGATTGCTGCAGCAACGGCTTACAGTAACCATAACCAACCGATGCTACCCTTCTATGCGTTCTACTCAATGTTTGGTTTCCAACGAATTGGTGATCTAGCCTGGGCTGCGGGTGATGTGCGTGCGCGTGGTTTCTTAATGGGTGGTACTGCAGGGCGTACCACGCTGAATGGTGAAGGCTTACAGCACCAAGATGGTCACAGCCATATTCTGGCAGGCACCATTCCGAACTGTCATAGCTATGATCCAGCCTACGGCTATGAAATGGCAGTGATTATTCGCGAAGGCGTCTATCAGATGCTTGAGCTGCAAAACGATCGCTACTACTACATCACTATGATGAACGAATCCTACGCGCAACCGGCTATGCCAGAGCGTGAAGGGATTGAAGACGATATTATTCGTGGCATGTACTTGCTTGAAGAAGACAAGCGCAGCAGTGATCTGCATGTGCAGCTGTTAGGTAGCGGTACGATTTTATTGGAAGTACGCGAAGCTGCAAAAATCTTGCGTGATGACTTTGGTGTCGGCGCAGATGTTTGGAGTGTCACCAGCTTTAACGAATTACGTCGCGACTGCTTAGATGCTGAGCGCTGGAATCGTTTACATCCACGCGAAACAACACGTTTATCACATATCGAAAACTGCTTGCAGGATCGACGTGGTCCAGTGATTGCCTCAACTGACTATATGAAGCTCTATGCTGATCAAGTCCGTCAGTGGGTGCCGCAAGAGCAATATAAAGTCTTGGGTACCGATGGTTTTGGCCGCAGTGATTCACGTAAAAAACTGCGTCACTTCTTTGAAGTGGATCGTCATTGGGTCGTTTTAGCTGCACTAGAAGGTTTAGTTGCACAAGGTCAGATGGATGTACAAGTGATGATTGATGCCATGCAGAAGTTTGGTATCGATGCTAATAAACCTAATCCACTGGATTGCTGAGGAGAGCTGCGATGATTGAATTAATTCGCGTACCCGACATCGGCACCGGTGAGGGTGAAGTGATTGAGCTGTTGGTCAAAGTTGGCGACCGTATTGAAGCGGAACAAAGCTTGCTGACGCTTGAGTCTGATAAAGCCAGTATGGAAATCCCAGCGCCTAAAGCGGGGGTGATCAAAAGCTTGGCTGTTAAACTTGGTGATCGTCTAAAAGAAGGCGATGCTTTATTAGAGCTTGAGGTTGAGGAAGAATCAGCTGCTAGCGCTGAGCCTGAGTCTGAGGTTGAGGCGAAAGCTGAGCCAGCTGCTGCACCAGCAGCTAAAGCGGCAGCTACGCCAAGTGTTGCTGAAGTAGCTGCAGAAAATATCGTTGAAGAGATCCATGTACCTGATATTGGCTCATCGGGTAAAGCACGAGTGATTGAGTTGTTGGTGGCGGTGGGTGATCAGGTTACTGAAGACCAGTCGTTGCTAACCCTTGAGTCGGATAAAGCCAGTATGGAAATCCCTTCGCCAGTCAGTGGTGAGGTGGTTGAGGTGCTGGTGCGTTTGGACGCAGAAGTGGGTACGGGTGATTTAATCTTTAAGGTTAAAATTGCACAAACTGCAACGAGTTCAGAGCCTGCAGCTGCTGCGTCTGAAGAGCTAGCTGCTTCTGCAGCAGAGTCTACGCCTGCAGCTAAACCCAGTGCTGCCGTATCGGTTGCGCCGGCTACCGCTCCAAGCGCTGAAAAGCGTAAAACCACCACAGTGCATGCCGGTCCTGCCGTGCGTAAGCTGGCGCGCGAGTTTGGTGTGGATCTTGGACTGGTCACGGCCACTGGGCCGCATGATCGTTTAGTTAAAGAAGATATCCATGCCTATGTGCAAACTGCGCTAAGCAAGCAGTCGAGTGGTGCAGCCGAGCAGGGCAGTGGTATTCCGCCGATTCCTGAAGTGGATTTTGCTCGCTTCGGTGATATTGAAGAAGTGCCGATGACGCGCTTACAGCAAATCGGTGCGCTGAATTTGCATCGCAGCTGGTTGAATGTGCCGCATGTCACGCAATTTGAATCAGCGGATATGACTGAGCTGGAAGCCTTCCGCGTCAGTCAAAAGGCTGTCGCAGAAAAAGCTGGGGTGAAACTCACAATTCTGCCATTCTTATTGAAAGCTTGTGCGCATTTGCTACAAGAAATGCCTGATTTCAATAGCTCCTTAGCCCCTAGCGGTAAAGCTCTGATTCGCAAAAAGTATGTGCATCTCGGTTTTGCTGTGGATACGCCTGAGGGCTTGTTGGTGCCGGTGATTCGTGATGTGAATCAGAAAAGCTTGCTGCAACTCTCTGCTGAAGCAGCTGACCTGGCAGATAAAGCGCGCAATAAAAAGCTGAAAGCTGAAGAGATGCAAGGCGCATGCTTTACGATTTCCAGCTTGGGGCATATTGGCGGTACGGGCTTTACGCCGATTGTGAATGCCCCTGAAGTGGCTATCTTGGGAGTGTCGCGTGCGACAATACAACCAGTGTGGAATGGCGAGGGTTTTGACCCGCGTCTGATGCTACCGTTGTCATTGTCTTATGACCACCGTGTGATTAACGGTGCTGCAGCAGCGCACTTCACTCGACGTTTGAGTGAGTTGTTAGCTGAGATCCGTAGCTTATTGTTGTAATGGTTTAAGTTGTACCTCAACACCCCGTACAGGCTGCATGCGTGTACGGGGTGTTTTTGTTACTGCTGGGCAAATCCGAGCTGGCGCCAGGCTTCGTACACCGCAATGGCAACGGTATTGGACAGATTTAAGCTGCGCGAACCTTCGCGCATGGGTAAGCGCACTAATTGCTCTGCAGGAATGCTATTGCGTATATCTTCAGGCAAACCACGGGTTTCTGGACCGAAAATAAAAGCATCACCGTCTTGATAAGTGGCATCGGCATAGCTATGTGTGGCTTTAGTGCTTAAAGCAAATAGGCGTGGATGCTGCAAAGTGTTGAGGCAATCTTGCAGATTAGCGTGCAGCTGCACATGGGCAAATTCTTGGTAATCGAGTCCGGCACGACGTAAGCGCTTATCGTCAAACTCAAAGCCAAGCGGTTCAATTAAATGTAAGCTGCAACCTACATTGGCGCATAAGCGAATAATATTGCCGGTATTAGGTGGGATTTCTGGCTCAAAGAGAATGACATGAAACATGCTTGATCCTGACAATAAAATAGATGCCAATTCTACATGGGAATCGCCACCCAGGCGGCAGTGGATATTGAAATTTTTTGGCAGCTTAATGCTCTTGGGGTTTTTAGTCGGTTTGATGCTGGGGCGTTTTTTTCATCCAGCAGGGCAGCCACAGTTTGCTAATCGTATTATGCAGCTGCAGAGCTATGCCGATGGTTTGGGTGTGTGCTTAAGGCGTTCTACGCAGGTGCAAGCGAGTGATCGGCAAGGGGCTTATCAACTGCTGCTAATGAATGCGCGCGGGCAGCCAGCGCAAGGTGAGATCGTCTTGTCAGGTGGTGAGCTTGTGCGCTGGCGCGTTGAGCAGCAGGATGCGCAGGTGCGAGTTGCGTTTGTGGGTCTAAAGCCTGTTGTGGGGCAATGGCATCAGCGGATAACGGATGCTCATTGGTGCGCTGATATACATATTAGTGTAGCGGATACTGATGCTAACTAATTGATATTAAGTGATCTGCTGTATAGGTTTTTTAGAGTGATCAACGCTTGCTACTAATGTGCGTTTAAGTCTTTATAATGAATACAAATTATTGAGGAGCAAAGCATGGCCAACCTGGTACTTGAGCAATTGAGCGCAGAAATTGAAGCCAATGTGCGTATTGCCTTAGCAGAAGATGTGGGTGCGGGTGATATCACCGCGCAGTTAATTCCCGCTGAGCAGCAGGCTAACGCGCGAGTGATTACCCGTGAGGCTGCAGTGATTAGCGGTGTCGCTTGGGTGAATGAAGTCTTTCGTCAGGTGGATAGCAATGTGCAAGTGCGCTGGTTAGTTGCTGATGGCCAACGTGTGCAAGCCAATGATGTGTTGTTTGAACTGGAAGGCGCAGCGCGCTCCTTACTGACTGGCGAGCGTGCAGCATTAAACTTCTTGCAGAGTTTGTCGGCTGTGGCCACGCGTGCACAGTATTTTGCCGATATGGTGGCGGGTACTGCAGTGAAATTGCTCGATACGCGCAAGACTTTGCCGGGCTTACGCCTCGCACAAAAATACGCTGTGACCTGTGGCGGTTGCCATAATCACCGTTTAGGTTTGTATGACGCGTTCTTAATTAAAGAAAACCATATTGCTGCCTGTGGCGGTGTGGCTGCGACAGTCGAAGCGGCACACCGTATTGCGCCGGATAAACCGGTCGAGGTTGAAGTGGAAAACCTCGATGAACTGCGTGAAGCGCTGGCCGCGGGTGCTGATATTATTATGCTGGATGAGCTGAGTCTTGAGGATATGCGTACCGCAGTCGAACTCAATGCTGGACAAGCCAAGCTTGAAGCATCCGGTGGCGTGAATGAGCAGACGATTCGTGCGATTGCCGAAACGGGTGTGGATTTTATTTCGCTGGGTACTTTAACTAAGGATGTTAAAGCTGTTGATTTATCCATGCGCTTAAGCGTGGTCATCGCAGACTGATAGCGCTGTGCATAAGTCAGGCTGACTGCATCAACAGTCAGCCTAGTATCAATTAGCGGCGACGTAAATTCGCTTCGATCTCTTTATCTAAATCCGGTGGTAAAAAGTCGTTGTCTGGATTGTAGTTCGGATTTAAATAGGCTGATAAGGCTTGTAAGTTATCCGGGCTTAGGGTGCCGGCTGTTTGTTGCAAACGTAGATTATTTAAAATGTAGTCATAGCGCGCATTGTTGTAATTACGTACTGCGGCATACAGATAGCGCTGAGCATCCAGCACATCAACAATATTACGTGTCCCCACTTCGTAACCAATTTCCGTCGCTTCAACCGCGCTTTGGCTGGAAATAATGGCTTGTTTCAGTGCTTGTACTTGCTCGACATCAGTATTCACCGCACGGTGGAAGTTGCGTGCATTTTGCACTGTGGTACGGCGTAGGCTTTCACGCATTTGTTCTGCTTGATCTAAACGATAAACGCCTTCACGTACTTGTGAACTGGTCATGCCGCCGGTGTACAGCGGAATATTAAGTTGCAAGCCAATGCTGCTTTGCTCTGCTTTACCGTCATACCTTGGCATTCCAAACCCTGCTGGCAGGTTCATACCGCTGTTTACAAAGCCCAGACTGTCGTTATCGCCTTTTTGATATTGGGCAACGGCATCAACGGTAGGCGCATGCCCCGATTTGCGTTGCTTAACGCTGTCTTGTGCAGCTTCGACAGCGTAGTTAATCGCTTGCAAGCTTAAGTTTTGCTCGGTAGCGGTATTCACCCAAGCTGTAGCATCATTCGGCGTAGGTGCCAGAATCGGCAGGCTGTGTTTAACCCCTTCTAGCGCAGCTAAATCGACATTGGTCAGGGTGCTCACCGCTTGGAAAGCATCACTGACTAAACGCTCAGCGACCATGCGATTGGCACGCGCTGCGTCATAGGCTGATTGTGCTTGCAAAACATCGGTCTTATCCGATAAACCTACATCGAAGCGCTCATTGGCCAAGTCAAACTGACGTTTAAAGGCTGACTCTTCAGCTCGGCTGGCGGCCAAACTGTCTTGCGCACGTAACACTGAAAAATACACTTCAGAGCTTTGCAAAATCAGGTTTTGCTCAATTGCCGATAATTCTAAAGCGGATTGCTCATTACTGGCTTGTGCCGCCTGTAATTGGTACCAGCGATCTAAACGAAATAAGGGTTGGCTGAGGCTGGCTTGATACACTAAGCCACTGCGCGAAGTGCTTTTTGAACCGTCCGCTGTATCGACCTTGCTACGGCTGTTCGAGTTGCTGGCACCTGCGCCAATTTGCGGCAATAAACCAGCGCGCGCTTGTGGCACACGCTCGCTTTGAGCTTTGTAGTCAGCATGTGCTGCCGCTAAATCTGCGTTGTTATCAACTGCGAGTTGGTAGACGTCCAGCAGGTTAACTTTGTCTTGGCTGAGCGGTGCTGCATAAGCGGCCGATCCCAAAACTGTAGCTATAGCAAAAGTAAGCGACAGTACACGCATTATTTATATCCTAAGTTTTGCAAAAAGAAATCTGTTTAAGGCTACGGCCGATTATGAAGTCGGTCAAGCACGCTCTAAAATTGTTTAAGGTGCTGTACAGCTTATCACTTGGTCGCATGGGCTTGCAGTTTAGGTTGCACAGTGTTTAGCTGTTAGCTGCTTCTTGTCGGGGTGCTCTTAAATAGAGCTGAGATCGGTTAATCCGGGTCCCGTTGAACCTGATCGAGTTAATACTCGCGTAGGAAACAAGATAAGTTTGCCGCAAGGTAGGCCTGCCTATGTCCGCTGGTTCCCCGACACTTTTTTTCGTGTTTTTCTGGAGAACCATCATAATGACGCAAACTCTGTCTCAACACCTCAGTGACACCGCTCAAGTCGATCAGCAGTCGATTCAGCCCTTTCCCAACTCCCGCAAAATTTACGTCCAAGGCTCACGCCCCGATATTCTGGTACCCATGCGTGAAATCAGTCTGACACCTACAGAAACCGATGAAGGCATTGAAGAAAATGCACCGGTGTTTGTCTACGACACATCTGGGCCGTATAGCGATCCGAGCGTCAGCATTGATGTGCGCAAAGGTTTATGTGATGTACGCAGTGCATGGATTGAGGAGCGTGATGATACTGAAGTGCTTAAGGGCTTAAGCTCCAGTTTTGGTCAAGAACGTTTAGATGATCCTGAATTGAAGAAAATGCGTTTTTCTTCAATTCGTAATCCGCGTCGCGCTAAGTCAGGACAGAACGTCACGCAAATGCACTATGCGCGCCAAGGGATTATTACGCCTGAAATGGAGTATGTGGCGATTCGTGAAAACTTGAAGTTAGAAAAAGCGCGCGAAGCAGGCTTATTGGATAGCCAGCACCCGGGGCAAAGCTTTGGTGCCAGTATCCCCAAAGAAATTACTCCAGAGTTTGTGCGCTCCGAAATTGCCCGTGGTCGTGCAATTATCCCCGCCAATATCAATCACACCGAACTTGAACCGATGATTTTAGGCCGTAATTTTTTGGTGAAGATCAACGGCAATATCGGTAACAGTGCGCTTGGCTCATCGATTGAAGAAGAAGTGGCTAAGCTGACGTGGGGTATTCG
>DATERS010000069.1:0-4613 GCA_035271365.1 Thiopseudomonas sp. | reverse complement strand
ACCACAAGATGGTACGCCGGGCCTGAATGGTCTGGGTACAGTACTGCAAAATACGTTGGAGAATTCTAACGTCAGTGTGGTGGAAGAGTTGGTGAATATGATCACCACTCAGCGCGCTTATGAAATGAACTCCAAAGTGATCTCGACAGCGGATCAGATGCTGTCCTTTATCACGCAGCAGCTTTAATACATTCAGGTCGGGGTAGTGCGATGAAAGGTTCTTTAATGATGGTCAGTCTGGTTACAGCGGTGCTGATGATCGGTTGTGTGCCGGTAGCACCTAAGCCCAACGATCCTTACTATGCGCCAGTTTTACCGCGCACGCCGCTGCCTGCCACACAAAATAATGGTGCGATTTATCAGGCTGATTTTGATACCAATTACTTTACTGACCGCAAAGCGTTTCGGGTCGGCGATATCATTACCATTAGCCTGAATGAGCGCACGCAAGCCAGTAAAAATGCTAACTCACAGATTCAAAAAGACAGTAACACTAATATTGGTGTGCCGAATATTTTGGGTATGGCGGTTGCTCCAGCGAACCCTCTGGCGGGCTTAAGTGCGCTGGGTATGACCGGCAGTAACATGGGGCTGGAAACCAGTTACGGTGCAGAGCGCTCGACTAAAGGTTCGGGGCAAACAGGGCAAAGCAATAGCTTGTCAGGCTCGATCACTGTAACCATTGCTGAGGTCTACCCTAATGGTGTTCTCGCGGTACGCGGTGAAAAATGGTTGACCCTTAATACCGGCGATGAGCTGGTACGCATTTCAGGAATCGTCCGCGCGGACGATATAAGTACAGACAACGTTGTTGATTCAACACGCATTGCTGATGCACGTATCACTTACTCTGGTACGGGTGCCTTTGCTAATGCCAGTAAACCGGGTTGGTTGGATCGTTTCTTTCTTAGCCCGTTATTCCCATTTTAAAGGTTGGATAGACTATGCGTAAATATTGGATTGCCTGCCTTGTAACGCTGCTATTAAGTGGCGTGGCGCAAGCGGAACGCTTAAAAGATTTAGCTACTATCCAAGGTGTGCGCTCCAACCAGCTGATTGGTTATGGCTTGGTGGTCGGCCTGAATGGCAGTGGTGACCAAACCACACAAACGCCTTTTACCGTACAAACCTTTAACAATATGCTGGCGCAGTTTGGTATTAAAGTGCCGCCCGGTGGCAACGTACAATTGAAAAACGTCGCTGCTGTCTCCATTCATGCTGATTTGCCAGCATTTTCTCGTCCAGGTCAGACCATTGATATTACTGTGTCGTCAATTGGTAACGCGAAAAGCTTGCGCGGTGGTAGTTTGCTGATGACTCCACTCAAAGGTATTGACGGCAATGTCTATGCGATTGCGCAAGGGAACTTAGTGGTCGGTGGTTTTGACGCCAGTGGCGCTGATGGTTCGCGTATAACCGTCAATGTTCCGTCGGCAGGACGTATTCCTGCTGGTGCCACTGTGGAACGTGCTGTACCCAGCGGCTTCAATCAGGATGAATATCTGACGCTCAACCTCAATAGGCCTGACTTTACCACGGCAAAAAATATTGTTGATGCCTTAAATGACATGCTTGGCCCAAGAGTTGCACAAGCAATGGATGCAGGCTCGATTCGTGTCTCTGCGCCGGCTGATCCCACTCAGCGCGTTGATTACTTATCGATTATTGAGAATATAGAAATTGAAGCAGGGCAAGCAGTGGCTAAAGTGATTATTAATGCGCGTACAGGCACCATAGTGATTGGTCAGAACGTACGTGTACAACCGGCAGCAGTAACTCACGGTAGCTTAACCGTAGTGATCACTGAAGATCCGATTGTCAGTCAGCCGGATGCTTTTTCACAAGGCCAAACCGCTGTTGTGCCACGCTCCAGAGTTAATGCAGCACAAGAAGCCAAGCCGATGTTTAAGTTTGGCCCGGGTACCACACTGGATGAAATTGTTCGTGCAGTGAATCAAGTGGGTGCATCACCGTCTGACTTGATGGCGATTCTTGAAGCGCTAAAACAAGCAGGTGCGCTACAAGCCGACCTGATTGTGATTTGAGGATAAAGTTATGAACTTGCACAGCACCAGCGTAGCCGATAGTGGCGCTTATACTGACTTAAACCGTCTACACCAGCTTAAAGTGGGTGAAGGGCGCGACAGTGAAGCCAATATCCGTAAAGTGGCGCAAGAATTCGAATCATTGTTTCTTGGTGAAATGATGAAAGCGATGCGTGCGGCGGGTGATGTGCTGGCTGATGATAACTTTATGAACACCAATGAAAGCAAAACTTACCGCGATATGTATGACCAGCAGTTGTCGGTGACCTTATCGCAAGGTAAAGGCATGGGTATGGCGGATGTACTAACGCGTCAGTTGTCGCAAGCGCCCAAGCCCGCCAGCGTTAACCCATTTACTCAGGAAGCTGTTGCACCCTCTGCAGTGCCATCAGTACAAACCCTTGAGCCTAGTATTAAGATGGGTTTTAACTCGAATTCGCAGCGTGATGATACTGCTTTGTTGAATCTGCGCCGTTTAGCCTTACCGATGACCGCTGCAGGTCGTGACTTAGCTGGCATCGGTGCAGCGGCACAGGATACGCTGCGTAGCGGCTTGGCGCAGCAGTCGAAAGAAGTGCGTCAAGATTGGCAGGCGGCGCGCAGTTATGCGGCGCCGCGTGATAACCCCATTGAAGTGACAGGGCAAACGGCAAGTGCTGAGGATTTAAATCGTAAAAAGTTTGCTTCGCCTGCAGAGTTTGTTGCCACTATGATGCCGATGGCTGAGCAAGCAGCGAAAAAGCTCGGTGTTGATCCGCGTTATTTAGTAGCGCAAGCAGCATTGGAAACCGGTTGGGGTAAATCAATTATCCATAATAAAGCAGGCGAGAGCAGCCATAACTTATTTGGTATTAAAGCGCATGGCTGGGGCGGTGCTTCAGCCAATGTCACCACTTCTGAATATGTGCAAGGTGTGCAAGTTAAAGAGAAAGCAGATTTTCGCAGTTACGGATCCTTTGAGCAGAGCTTTAATGATTATGTTGATTTTCTGCAGAGCAATGGCCGGTATGGCAAAGCCTTGCAAGCCACGGCCAATCCTGAGCGTTTTGTCAGTGAATTGCAGCAAGCAGGTTATGCAACTGACCCACAATACGCGCGTAAAATTTCCCAAATTGCGCAAAAAATGCAAAGCTATCAGCAGGTTGCAAGTACTGCTGCGCCGCGTACTAGCATACGGGCTTGAGGTGAATTATGGCTGATTTATTAAATATTGGTATGTCGGGTTTACATGCTGCTAAAACTAATTTAGCAGTGACCGGGCACAATATTACTAATGTTAAAACACCCGGCTATACGCGCCAAGATACCGTACAGGCAACACGTACGCCGCAGTTTACCGGTGCAGGTTATATTGGCTCGGGCACCAGCATCACTGATGTACGCCGCAGCTATAATGAATTTCTAACCACTCAGTTACGTTCTACAACATCGCTCAGTAGTGATGTGCAAGCGTACAAAAGCCAAGTTGAGCAGCTGGATGGTTTGCTAGCCGGTACGGCAACAGGTATCAATCCCTCTCTACAAGCATTTTTCTCTGCTACACAAACGGCTGCCGAAGATCCATCGAATATTCCTGCGCGCCAATTAGTCTTGGCGGAAGCTGAGGGTTTAGCGCGTCGTTTTAATAATATGTACGAAAATATTAACGCGCAAAACAACTCAATTAATAAAGAGTTGGTCAGCAGTACTGAGCAAATTAATAGTTTGGCAAAAACCATAGGTGGCCTGAATGACGCTATTGCCAGTGCCGGTGCCAGCGGTCCTAAGCCCAATGATTTATTAGATGCGCGTGATGAAGCCGTGCGCCAACTGTCCACCTATATTGGTGTGAGTGTGGTGGTGCAAGACGACAATAACTTTAATTTATTTGTGGCGAGCGGTCAGCCGTTAGTGGTGGGTAATACCGTCAATCAATTGCAGGCGGTTCCGGGGCGTGGTGATCCAAGTACCTTTGAAGTTGAATTTGTCAGCGGTGGTTCGCGACAAAATATCAGCGATAGCATCAGTGGTGGTGCTGTAGGCGGTTTATTACGTTATCGCGGTGAGGTCTTAGAGCCTTCAATCAATGCATTGGGTCGCTTAGCGCTCAGTATTACGGATGAAGTGAATAGCCAGTTGGGCCAAGGTCTAGACCTTAAAGGACAGGTGGGTGCTGATTTATTTAAGGATATTAACGATCCTGGTCAGATGGCCTTGCGCGTCCGTCCAATGGCCGATAACACCAGTAATACCAGCGCTGATATGCGAATCACCGATACAAAATTATTGAGTACCAGTGATTACCAACTGGATTATGCCGGTGGTCAATATACCGCTCGACGTTTAAGTGACGGCGCAAGCATTGCTGTGACTCAGAATGGTAATGAATTAAGTTTTGCTGACAGTGCGGGTCGTGATCAAGGCTTTAAACTAGAAGTCAGTGGTACACCAGTTGACGGTGAGCGTTTTGTTTTAGAGCCGACGCGTCGCGGTGCTGCGGGTATCTCTGCTGAGCTTACTCAAGCTGATCAATTGGCTTTTGCTGCACCCTTTAAAAGTGAGGCTGATTTACAAAATAAAGGTAATGGC
>DATERS010000068.1:0-2793 GCA_035271365.1 Thiopseudomonas sp. | reverse complement strand
AGTTATTAGGTTTATCTATTGATAGCACCCACTCACACATTGCTTGGATGCGTAACATCGAAGAAAAATTCGGCGTGAAGATTCCATTCCCAATCATCGCTGACCTGAAAATGGATGTGGCGCGTGCTTACGGCATGATTCACCCCGGTGCTGCGGATACGTCAGCCGTACGTGCAACCTTTATTATTGACCCCAATGGTGTGTTGCGTGCGATGGTGTACTACCCGATGAGCAACGGTCGTTTGATCGAAGAGTTCTTACGTTTACTGGATGCACTGCAAACCAGTGACGAGCACAAAGTTGCAACGCCAGAAGGCTGGAGACCCGGTGACCGTGTCATCGTGCCACCAGCAGCGACTGCAGCTGAAGCCGATGCGCGCGTTAAATCAGGTGAGTACGAATGCGTGGACTTTTACTACTGCACAAAGCAGTTGTAAGACGCAGTCGCCTTAAGGGTTAAGACGCTGTATCAAGCTCCACTATCTATTAAGATAGTGGAGCTTTTTTGGCTTTGGCTTGATCAATCAAGTGCAGCATGCTCTAACAAGCCCAAGTAAAACTTATGCAGCAACCATCAATAGCGCCCCAACTCTGGGGCGCTATTGTATATCCGCTTAAAAAATCACGAACTCTTCGGCTGACTGCACGTCTGATGTTGTATCGATATCATTACAGGACGCAGGTTGTGCTTAGAACTCTTCTAGTCAGTTTTTTATGTATCAGTGCTTCATTTGCCCAAGCGCGCAGCTATATTGATGGCCATTTACACTATGTGGATTTCTTTCAAGAGTCCGAAGGTATGCCAGCCTTATTAGAGGCGATGGATCAAGGTAATATCAGTCATGCCGCGGTAATGGGCATTCCGGTGGCAAAAAAGTGGCAAGAAGATGAGCCAAAAAAACCACGCTATTACGCCGGTGATGATGCCGCGCTCTATTGGTACAGCGCGACAGACTTTTATCTATTACAAGCCATCCAGCAGTTGCAACCCGAGCAGCAAAAACGCTTTTTGCCTTTCCTCTCTGGCTTTAATGCCAATGACAAAAACGCTGCTGCACATATTCGCCGCACCTTAGAAATGAACCCAGGTTTCTGGCAAGGGATTGGTGAAGTTTTCACCCGCCATGACGATGTCACCGCACTGATGCACGGCAATACGCCGCGGGCCAATAATGAAGCCATGATGAAAGTCTATCGCGTGGCGGCCGAGTTTGATTTGCCTGTCTTACTGCACAGCAATATCACTTCGAAACGCGAACGCAATCCGCTGTATCTCGAAGAACTCGAAGATGCCTTAGAGAAAAACCCAGATGTGCGTTTTATTTGGGCGCATGCCGGTACCAGTATGGAGTTGCACCGCCATCAGGAAGAGCTGGATTTTTTACTACCACTGGTGAAACGCTTATTGGCTAAGCACGACAATCTCTATATCGATTTATCTTGGACGTTACTCGAGCCCTATCTAGTGGATAGCAAAGGCAAGCCGCGCGCCGACTGGTTAACCCTGTTTAAAAACAATCCCACACGTTTTGTGCTGGGCAGTGATGTCGTCGGTCGTTTTTCCAGTTTAGGTGAAACCATGCAAGGTTTTGAGCCCGTACTGCAGGCTCTACCTGCCGAGGTAGCTCAAGCGATTGCTGAGGATAATTTCCGAGCATTATTACCGCAGCAGGCCAGCTCTCAATAAGTCTGCACACTCAAGCATGGCGCACAATAGACAGCTTGGGTTAAGCATCACCCGAGCTGTTAAACACCCTTACGCCGCGCTGAACGTTGCACGCGCAACTGTTCTTCATCCACTTCTTCAAGCACTTCACGGACATACTCAATATGCTGATTGGAGAGCTGACGAGCCTGCTCAGCATCACCGGCCTTAATTGCATGATAGAGGGCGCGGTGTTGGGCAATCAACATATCGCGGGTTTCCTTACGCTGCATATACATGCCACCAATATTGGTCGCCACGTTATTGCGCAACAAATCAAACAGACCACGAATGGTATGTAAAAACACCACGTTATGACTGGCTTCAGCAATGGCTAAGTGAAAACGCGCATCCGCCAAACCTTCTTCCACCTGACAGTTCTCTACAGTACCGGCATAGCAGGCTTCCATCTGAGCGAAAGCTGCATCTAAACGCTCATGATCAGCTGGTGTGGCACGCAACGCCGCATAATAAGCACAAGCCCCTTCGACAATATGACGAAACTCCAACAGGTCTTTTTGCCCATCGGGCTTTTGCGCCAGCAAGCCCAATAACGGATCGCTAAAGGTTGTGCCTACAGCCTGACTGACAAAATTACCACCGCCCTGACGGCTGACCAGCAAGCCTTTGGCAACCAGCTTTTGAATCGCTTCACGTAATGATGGACGTGACACACCAAACTGCTCAGCCAGCTTGCGCTCAGCCGGCAAACGCTCGCCTGCTTGCAAGACGCCTTCAACAATCATGGTCTCTAGCTGCTCAACAATGTCATCCGACAAACGGCGTTGTTGTATATGTGCAAAGCTCATGGTGCTCTTCTTACCTTATAAAAGCAGCTGACGAAGGCTGCTTAGATTAACACAATCACTCTTTTTCAACAGTGCATTGGCCGACTTTTGCCGCAGCTTGAGCAGCCTCAGCGCAACTAAAGTCGTACAGCGGATATTTGACAGATTCCGCGCTACGTATTTAACTTGTCAAAACCAGAATGTAAACTGGTCTTACCAATTTTAAACTATAACAACAAAGAGTCTAAAGTATGCCTAATTCACTAACCGACCATTTGCATTTTTTAAGCCGCACAGAGC
>DATERS010000067.1:0-5670 GCA_035271365.1 Thiopseudomonas sp. | reverse complement strand
CAGATCAGCAAAACCGTGATTGCCAGCGAACTCGCTCTGCAGGATGATTTATCCTTCCGCCGCAATCCAGAAACCGGTGCGGTTGAATGCACCACTCGTCAGGCGCAGTAACCGCCTAGACTGCGAGCAGTAACACCGCCTAGACTGCGAGCAGTAACACCGCCTGTTATTGCTCGCTGTATATCTACATCACTCGTTTACTTATCAGTCGATTATTTTTTCTAGTGGATTCGTTTGTTATGTTGCTGCCCTCCCCTTGGCGTCAATTTTTCCCCGGTATTCTGGCTCTGGCTGAACAACAACAGGTGTGGCTCGACAGTGCCGCCACCGCGCAAAAGCCGCAGGTGATGATTGATACGCTCAGCCAGTATTATCAAAACGGTGTCGCCAATGTGCACCGTGCTCAGCATCAACCAGGTGAGCGTGCCACACGCGCCTTTGAAGATGCACGCAACAGTATTGCCAGCTGGCTACAGGCCGGTGAACAGGATCAAGTGATTTTCACCAAAGGTACAACCGAAGGTATTAATCTGCTGAGTCAGGCCTTAGCGCATCAGTTTCAAGCCGGTGATGAAATCCTTATCAGCGCGTATGAGCATCACGCTAATTTACTGCCTTGGCAGCAATTAGCTCTGAGCCGTGGCCTAGAGTTAAAAGTCTTGCCGATGGATAGCGCTGGGCATTTGGATATTGATCATGCCATGAGCCAGCTGTCACCGCGCAGTCGAATATTAGCGGTAAGCACATTGTCCAATGTCGTGGGTCATCAGCAATCATTGGAACGCCTACTCAGCGCTGCGCGTGATATGAGCGTGTGGACAGTGATTGATGGCGCACAAGCTGCCGTGCATCAACGCCCGAATCTGCAGCAACTGGACTGTGATTTTTTTGTCTGCTCAGCGCATAAACTCTATGGCCCCGATGGCGTCGGCATTGTGTTTGCTCGCCAGCGTGCCGTCAGTGCATTACGGCATTGGCAGTTTGGTGGCGAGATGGTGCGTGAATGTGATTATCAACACGCAGAGTTTTTACCTGCACCCTTAGGCTTTGAGCCTGGCACCCCCAGCACCGCCAATATTGTCGCCTTTGCCGCGACTTTGGATTGGTTGCAGAATTTAGATAGCCATGCGATTGCTCAGCACGAAGCTGCCTTGCATCATGCGCTACTGGAAGGTTTACAAGCACGCGGTATGC
This sequence comes from Thiopseudomonas sp., assembly GCA_035271365.1. Classification (GTDB taxonomy): domain Bacteria; phylum Pseudomonadota; class Gammaproteobacteria; order Pseudomonadales; family Pseudomonadaceae; genus Denitrificimonas. The sequence goes on along the minus strand of DATERS010000067.1, from coordinate 4,476 downwards.
CGATTATTGGTGCGCCCAACTGCGCACTGGTCAGCTTTAATGCTCCCAGCATCCATCACGCTGATTTAGCCTTATTACTTGGCGAGCAAGGTATTGCGGTACGCGCAGGCCACCACTGTGCAATGCCGCTACTGAAAAGCTTAGGCTTGACTGGGGCGTTGCGGGTATCACTGGCGATGTATAACGATGGTGATGATATCCAGCGTTTTTTTAGTGCCTTAGATCAGGCCGTGGAGATTTTACAGTGAGTGAACTCAGTGCAGCCGCGCAGCAGGCTATTGATGATTTTCAAGCCTGCAAACAATGGGAACAACGCGCGCGTCTACTCTTGCAATGGGGCAATCAGCTGGATGAATTACCCGAAGCCCAGCGTACTCCAGATACCTTAGTGCATGGCTGTGAAACTCGGGTCTGGCTGGTATTGGATCGACAGACTGAGCCGCTACGCTTTCAAGTGGCCAGTGAGGCGCGCTTACTGCGCGGTTTGTTGGCCTTGTTGTTACTGCGCATTGACGGTTTAACTGCAGAGCAAATCACTGCAGTCGATGCAGTGCAATGGTTTAATCAGCTGGGCTTAAGCCGACAACTCTCACCCTCACGCAGCAATGGCCTCAATGCAGTCCTGAATACCATGCACGAGCTACTTCAGCAGCCGGCCTAAACGGCGCTGCAACACCTGCTCTGCAAGCGTAAGCCTTTGACGCATACAACTTAGCCGCGTGGATGGTGCTCGCTGTGGATCGCTTGCAAGCGCGCCCGTGCCACATGGGTATAAATTTGCGTGGTGGATAAATCACTGTGCCCGAGCAACATCTGCACCACGCGTAAATCTGCACCATGATTTAATAAGTGCGTAGCAAAGGCATGCCGAAGCGTATGTGGCGACAGGGGTTTAGTAATACCTGCGGCTTTGGCATGTATTTTAATCCGATACCAAAAGGTCTGCCGTGTCATCTGCTGCCCACGTTGACTGGGAAACAACACATCAGTCGCTGAGGCATTCAGCAGTTGCCCGCGCCCTTCTTTGATATACAACACCAACCAATCCAAAGCGGTTTCACCCAATGGCACTAAGCGCTCTTTAGAGCCTTTGCCCATCACGCGTACCACACCTTGGCGCATATTCAGCTGATCTAAGGTCAAGCTGATCAATTCTGTGACGCGTAGACCGCAGGCATATAACACTTCCAGCATGCAGCGATCACGCAGCCCGAGCAGTTCTTCAACATCGGGCGCGGCTAATAAGGCTTCAACATCAGCTTCCGATAAGGTATCAGGCAGCGAGCGCCCTATTTGTGGCAACTCAATCTGCAAGGTCGGGTTTTCAACAATCAAACCTTCTTCCAACGCATACTGATAAAACCCCCGTGCGCCCGATAAAAACCGTGCACTGGAACGAGCTTTATAGCCGGTCTCTAAACGCCAACTTAAATATTCCAGCAAGGTCTCACGCCTCACCTGTTGCAAGGTCTGCCCACGGGGCAATAACCACTGCGCAAAATGCTCAAGATCACTGCGATAAGCCATGCGCGTATTATCCGCCAAGCCACGCTGCAACCATGCAGCATCCAAGAAACGCGTTAACGCCGATAAATCAGGCTGAATATCAGCATTCATTTAAATAACACCTTATTTTTACACATCAGTATTGCAGTCAGTATAAAGGCTTTACAAATACATTCGCACCCACACAGCCGTATGGTTACACTGTACGACCCTAAATTCTTGGTACCCACAGGTTATGTCCAAACACGCATTACAGCCCGCAGGCAACTTCCCCAAAGCCGGTCTTGGGAAACGTCTAGCCGCCGTTTTTTATGACTTTATGCTGTGCATTGCCTTGGTGATGGTGATTACTCTCGTTTACCAACAAGGCATTCTGCGCTTGATCTACGGTTCAGAAGCGCTGCAAGTGATGGCCGATAGCAAAATGCTCGACATCGATCCGGTGCTTTCGACTCTGTTGTTTTTTGCAGTCTTTGGCTTCTTTGCCAAATTCTGGACACATGGCGGGCAAACACTGGGGATGCAAGTCTGGGGCTTGCGCGTACAGAATCCCGATGGCAGCGCTATCGACGTCTGGCAAGCACTGTTGCGCTTTTTAATCGCCATTTTCGCGTGGCTGCCGGCAGGCTTAGGTGTGTGGTGGATGCTGTTCGACAAACAAAAACGCACCTGGTCGGATATGTACTCCGGCAGCGATGTGGTGCAACTACCGAAAAACATTCACAAAAAGTAAAGCTGGCAAGACGGCGTCTGAGATTCTATACAGACGCCGACTCGCACACCTGAATCAGTCAGAGACTGGCTCGCGATGAATATCCAGCGTGTTTAATGCGCTGAGCACTTCAGCTAATGGCAAACCAACGACAGCGCTGTAGCTGCCAGAGATGGTGCTAACAAACACCCCGCCCTTGCTTTGAATGCCATAACCACCGGCTTTATCGTGCTGCTCGCCCGTCTGCCAATACCATTCAATTTCTTTACTGGTAATCGGACGGAAAAATACCGTGGTATTGACCCGTTGCACACGTATTTGCTCATGTGTTTTGATGGCAAAAGCCGTCATCACCACATGCGAACGGCCGGATAATGCACGCAGCATATCTTGCGCTTGGGTCTGATCCTGTGGCTTACCCAGAATACTGTCCTCAAGCACAACAATGGTGTCGGCAGCCAATACCACAGCATGCTCATCATCTTGCACACTATTAAAACCCGCCTCAGCTTTTTCTTTAGCAAGACGCTCAACATACGCATTGGGCAGCTCGTTTGGGCGTTGGGTTTCATCAATGCTGATATCAAGGGCAGTGAATTTGATATCTGTTTGAGCTAATAAATCGCGGCGTCTGGGCGATGTGGAAGCTAAGTACAGCGTCATACGTTTTAAACCTGTGTGATCAAATCAGTGGATTTGCAAACTAAGGAAATCGCTAGAGCAATAATATACCTGTTGCGATGTTGCAATGACTGCAAGTCAGCTGTTTGCTCGTTAAATGATATTATCAATGGTGATTTATCAGTGCAGCTCAATTTTACTGTAAGGTAACTGACTGCTTAAAACACAAATAGATTCATTTAAAAATCAATTATATTTTAAGCAGTCACTGTCTAATTAGCGCAGTAAGTCTTCTGGAATATTACCGCCGTTTTCAGCGATACGCGCCAACACAGTTTTATGCAGCCACATATTCATTTGTGCAGAATCACTCATCAGTTCAGCTGGACAATTCAATTCTGCAGCCAGCTCTTTACGTGCACCAAAGCTGCTATCAATATCGAGCAGTTTTAATAAATCAACAATCGAGGTACGCCAGTTCAGCTTTTGTGAATTCGCTGCTGCGCGCTGTTCAAGTTGCGCAACAACATCAACCAAAGGCACGGCTGCAGATGTAGCAACTGCAACCGGTGGACTGACTGTTTCAACAGACACTGTATCGTCAGCTGAGCTTTTAGGAGCAGCTTGCGCTGATCCGATTCCGAGCTTGCTAAGAATGCTATTAAAGAAACCCATATGATTCTCCTTTTTACGCGGGTGTGTTGTTGCATTGGATTATATAGTTTTGATTATGGTTGAAAAGGTGCTGCGGGTCACCTTTTAATCCGGTATCTATATTTTTTATGGCTATTTTGCCATGTTTAGGGGTATTAAATGGAAGGTGTTGTCATTCTAGTTGATGTACAGAATATTTATTATACGGTGCGCCAAGGCTTTGCCACGGGCTTTGACTATAACGCTTTTTGGGCAGAAGCCACCGCAGGTCGTAAAGTTGTAAAGGCAATTGCCTATGCAACCGAGCGTGGTGATGAAAAACAACGGCAGTTTCAAAATATTTTACGTGCGATTGGTTTCGAGGTGAAATTAAAACCTTATGTGCAGCGCAGCGATGGCAGCCGCAAGGGTGATTGGGATGTGGGTATTGCCGTCGATGCGATGGAGTTTTCGCACTTAGCCGATGTGGTGGTGATGGCCACTGGCGATGGCGATTTTGATGTGCTGGTAGAGCGTATCCGCAGCTTGCATAAGGTTGATGTTGAAGTGTTTGGCGTCGAAGAATTTACCGCCTTCTCCTTGATTCGTGCGGCCTCTAAATTTAGACCCATTAATGGTAGTTTATTATTAGGCCGCCATTAATATCTCTAGAGTTATATCGCAGATGAGTTTCGAGACTGAGTCAACCCATGCGGTGTATGATCAGCCTCGAAACACCTCTCTACTGATCGAACTCATATCTTTGTATCTAAGTTGTTAGTGTAGTTATTGCTATTCAGCAGGCGGTTGGCCTACAACACTTCAGTACAGATTAATCGTCAGAGCTCAGATCCGTACTACGGTGAATCGGCAGCAGTTGCAGCGGCCCTTGAAAGCCTTGCTGTCTGAGGCCTTTTTGCTGTTGGGCGTTATAGAGTAATAACGCTTTCAGCGGATCACTGTCCGGCAACTGCTGAGCAAAGGCAATCACACTGGGCGCTAGC
>DATERS010000066.1:0-8956 GCA_035271365.1 Thiopseudomonas sp. | reverse complement strand
AGCGTATTGGGTTCGGTGGGCATGGCTTTGCATCACAAACTGTGCCACACGCTGGGTGGTAGCTTTGCTCTTCCTCACGCTGAAACCCATGCCATCTTGCTTGCGCATACTGCAGCTTACAACGCGCAAGCGGCAAAAGAGGTGCTGGCGCCGGTGACTGAACTGTTTGGCGGTGAGCTGGGCGGCGGTCTGTATGACTTTGCTAAAAGCCTCGGTGCACCCATGGCGCTTAAGGATCTAGGGCTTGCCGAAGCCGACTTGGATCGCGCGGCTGATCTGGCGCTGCAGAATCCTTACTGGAACCCGCGACCGATTGAGTATGGGGCAGTGCGCGAATTGTTGCATCGCGCTTGGAGCGGTACTCGACCTTAATACATTATTGGGATGCTGCTGCCGCCGAGCCCAAGTCAGGATAAAGCTATGACAAAAATTGATTATTTTACTGAAGAGCGTTCTACCGAGACGGTCAATGCGCGTATGGGCGACGATATAAACCCGCGTTTGCGCGAGGTCATGGCATCGTTGATCAAACACCTGCATGGCTTTGTTAAGGATGTAGAACTGACCCAAGATGAGTGGGAAGCCGCCATCGACTTTCTAACGCGCACAGGTCAACTCTGTAATGACAAACGCCAAGAGTTTATTCTGCTGTCCGATACCTTAGGCGTTTCTATGTTGGTCGATGCGATTCAGCACCGTCGTCCCGAAGCTGCCACTGAAAACACCGTCTTTGGGCCTTTTCATGTGGATGGCGCACCGGTATTAAGAATGGGTGCCACTATCTCTTTGGATGGTAAAGGCGAGTCCTGCCTGTATCAGGGACGCGTGCTGGATCTAGAGGGTCATCCTATTGCAGGTGCGCGGATTGATGTGTGGTCGGATAACAGTGAGGGTTTTTACGACGTTCAGCAGCCGAACCAACAGCCGACGTGGAATAATCGCGGGGTGTTTAGCACCGATGTTGATGGTTGTTATGAGTTCATCGGCATCAAGCCAGTGGCTTACCCTATACCTGATGATGGGCCAGTAGGGCAGATGCTGGGCAATCTGGGGCGTCATCCTTGGCGGCCGGCGCATATGCATTTTATGCTCAATCATCCGGATTTCGAGCGCATCGTCACCCACACCTTTGTTGCCGGTGATCCATATCTGACCTCAGATACTGTATTTGGTGTGAAAGAATCACTGATCTTGGATTACTTCCCATGCAGCAATGGGCAGGCGAAGTGGCAGGCCACCTTTGATTTTATTATGGTCGATAACAGCTGATTGCATCGAACAGCTGCCGCTCGAAAAGTGGAGTTGGTTCACTGGAGTTTGGAACTATTGGGTTGCTCAGCAGCGTGCCGAGCAACCCAATAATAGGTCTTTAAACTAGGTCACCAAACTCAGCCTGCAGCGCTGCGCGGACGCAATACAACACGCCTTCTGCAACCTGCGGAGTGAATTGCTCAGCAATGCTAGTCACGCTGGGTAATTCACCATCACCCTCTAGAAACGCATCTTGGATATTGCCCAATAACTCCTCGGGTAAATCCAGAGCCTCTTCTAGACTTAACAAGCCGCCGCTGATCGCTTGCGCCATTAAGCTGTAGACGTTTTTCAGGCTGCATTGCATCTGCTGCGAGATTTGCTCGGGGGTCATACCGCTGCGAGCTAAAGTTACCAGTTCGTGGCGTAAGTCCTGACTGTTAGGTGCTGGTTTCGCAGTTGGGGCCTCAACTTGGTTAAGTACACGTAAAAACGCAGCGCCGTAACGCTCCAGTTTACGTGCGCCCACACCGCTGATCTCGGCCATATCCGCCAAGTCTTCCGGCTGCTCGCGCAGCATTTCTAATAGCGTTGAGTCAGGGAAGATCACATAAGGTGGCACGCTGTGCTCTTCGGCTAACTGGCGACGCAATGTGCGTAGTGCTTCCCACATTTCACGCTCATCGCTGCGTACCAATTGACTGGCTTGGCTGGCGCTGCGTGGTGCTTTAGTTTGTGGTGTCAGGTCACGGCGCAGTAATAAAGTGCTTTCACCGCGTAATAAAGGACGGCAGGTGGGTGATAAACGTAAGCCGCCAAAACCTTCCACATCGACATCAATCAAGTTACGCGCTACTAATTGGCGAAACAGCGAGCGCCATTGGTGATCATTGAGATCTTTACCGATGCCAAACACACTCAGATGTTGATGACCCAACGCGCGCACTCGATCATTTTCACGACCTTGTAACACATCGGATAAGTAACCCACGCCATAGCGCTGCCCGGTGCGGTGAATGGCCGACAACGCTTTGCGCGCGGCATCGGTGGCATCCCAAGTTTCAATGGTATCGATGCAGTTATCGCAGTGCCCACAAGGCTCAGGCATAGCTTCATCGAAGTAGGCTAGCAGGGCTTGGCGGCGACAGCGGGTTTCTTCGCACAAGGCCAGCATAGCTTCCAGTTTATGTTGCTCGACCCGCTTATGCCGCTCGTCACCATCAGAGTTGGCGAGCATTTGTTTGAGCATCAGCACATCTTGCAAGCCGTAAACCATCCATGCATCAGCAGGTAAGCCATCACGTCCAGCACGGCCGGTTTCTTGATAGTAAGCTTCTAAGGATTTAGGTAAGTCCAAATGCGCGACAAAGCGCACATTAGACTTATCAATGCCCATACCAAAGGCAATGGTGGCCACCATAATCAGACCTTCTTCATTGAGAAAGCGTTTTTGGTGGGCGGCCCGCACCTCACCGTCTAAGCCCGCATGGTAGGGCAGAGCAGGGAAGCCTTTGCTGCTGAGAAACTCAGCGGTCGAATCAACGCTTTTGCGTGATAGACAATAAACAATACCGGCATCACCTTTGCGCTGGGCTAAGAAATCCAACAGCTGTTTGCGTGGATTATCTTTGGGAGTGATGCGGTAGAAAATATTGGGACGGTCAAAGCTAGAGAGAAAACAGTCAGCCTGCTGTAAATGCAGACGCTGAATAATTTCTTCACGGGTGCGTTTATCAGCCGTCGCGGTCAGTGCGATGCGTGGCACATTAGGAAACAGCTCGGCCAATTGCCCCAGCTGCAGATATTCAGGGCGGAAATCATGGCCCCATTGCGATACGCAGTGCGCTTCATCAATAGCAAATAAGCTAATCGGCAGACGCTGTAAAAAAGCCAGCATGCGCGGCTGTACTAAACGTTCAGGTGCTAGATAGAGTAATTTGATTTCATGGCGACGCAAACGGTCGGCAATATCACGTTGCTCATCGTGACTCAGTGATGAATTCAGCGCTGCAGCTGAGACACCCAGCTCTTCGAGGCTCGACACCTGGTCTTGCATCAGCGCAATCAGTGGCGACACCACCACTGTTAAGCCATCCATTAATAGCGCAGGTAATTGGTAGCATAACGATTTGCCGCCACCCGTGGGCATCAGCACCAAGGCATCATCGCCGGTGCAGATGCGCTGAATAATTTCTGCTTGTTGACCGCGAAATGCATCGTAGCCAAAAACACTTTTTAGCGTCTGTAACGCCTGATCATGCATGCCATTCTCCAAATCAAGCTGGGCATTATACGTGTAAATCAGTTTAGTTCTTAATCTTTAGCTGTCTAGAGCGGCAACATCACTGCAATCCCTAGCGGTTATTGCAGAGCTGGACTACAATCGGGACTCAATTCATTTTTAATGGTAATCACGCATGTCCCTCGCTGAGCAACAGATCCGCCTGCAAGCTTTCCTCGATGCTGACGAACTGCATGACGAGGCGCTTGATTATATCGCTGCGCACGGTTATTTAACCGCGCTGTCTATTTGTCCTGAAATTGTTCCAGCTGAAGAGTGGATTGCTGAACTGTTCTCAGAGGAGCCACATTACCGTGATGCCGCTGAAGAGGCTGATATTAATGCGGGTCTATTGCAGCTAAAGGCGCAGATTGAGCGTCAACTGGCCAGCGATGACGATATGCAGCTGCCCTGTGAGTTGGATCTGGGCGAAGAGCCGGATGATTCTGATTTGCGTGGCTGGTGTATCGGCTTTATGGAAGGCATCTTCTTACGTGAAGAAGTGTGGTTTGAAGACGCTGAAGATGAAGTCAGTGAGCTGCTGCTGCCCATTATGGTGGCCTCAGGTCTATTTGATAATGAACCTGACTTTGCTGAAATCGCCAAAGACTACGATTTAGTCGACAGCATGGTTGAGCAGATTCCTGAAGTGTTAACAGCGCTGTTTTTACTATGCCAAGCACCTGAAGAAAAACCAGTGTTGCTCAAACCACGTAAAAAATAAGACGCGATGCTTGAGCCACAGCAGCGGCAAGCGCGCAATCGTATTGTGCGTTACTTGTTGTTTACCTGTGGCTGTATCAGTGTTGCGCTGGGGGTGATTGGTATCTTCTTACCGGTCTTGCCCACAACACCTTTTTTGTTATTAGCTGCGGCCTGTTTCGCCCGCAGTTCCAAACGTTTCTATCTGTGGTTGGTGATGCACCCCAGGCTTGGTCCTTGGGTGCGTGACTATCTCGACGGCCAAGGTTTGCCGCTCAAAGGTAAAGTTTGGGCTTTAGGCTTAATGTGGACCAGCATCAGTGTGTCGATGTGGATTGTGCCCTTATTCTGGGTGCGCATATGTATGCTGATCAGCGCTATCAGTGTCAGCATCTATATTCTTAAGCAGAAAACCCGCCCGTTATAAGTCGTTGCAGGTTTTCTCTGTAAATCTATAGCTTAAGGTACGGCAACCCCGCAGGCGTTAAGCATATCGCACAGACGAATCAGCGGTAGGCCCACTAAGCTTGTAGCATCGCTGCCTTCAGTGGCTTTAAATAAGCTCACACCTAAACCTTCCGATTTAAAACTACCAGCACAATCAAAGGGCTGCTCAAGGGCGATATAGCGCTGGATTAGTGCTGCGCTTAAACTGCGAAAGTGCACAGTAAAGGGCACAAGATCAACCTGCTCAATATCTGTCCGCGTATCAATCACCGCTAATCCGGTTAAAAATACCACGCTGCGGCCACTGGCTGCGCTCAGTTGTTGCGTGGCACCTTCGGCATGCCCAGGTTTGCCAATAATCTGGTTATCGAGTACCGCGACTTGATCCGAGCCGATAATCAAATGCTCAGGATAGTGCTCAGCCAGCGCACGCGCTTTAGTTAAGGCTAAACGCTGCACCAGCGCCTGCGGTGATTCATTGCGCAGTGGCGTTTCATCAATTTCAGGACTGTGGCAAGTGAAGGGCAGTTGCAGGCGTGCCAGCAGTTCGCGGCGGTAGCTTGAGCTGGAAGCCAGCACGATGGGCGGTAAACTCGATGGCATACAGACTCCTTAAAAAGTGCAATAGTTGAGCGCACTGCGTACGCGACGCTGTCGAGCGGCACAGGATCGGTTATACTCTGTTAATTCGAGTAACAACCGCAGTGCAACAGTTTATTGAACAATGAGCTTAACTTATGATGCTCACTGTTGCCGCACCCATGTTGAGGGCTTTGTATGTTTGAAAATTTATCCGATCGCCTCGCGCAAACGCTACGCCATGTTACGGGTAAAGCGCGTTTAACCGAAGACAATATCAAAGACACCTTACGTGAAGTGCGCATGGCGTTGCTTGAGGCCGATGTGGCTTTGCCGGTGGTCAAAGATTTCGTCAATGCGATTCGTGACCGTGCTGTCGGTGTTGAAGTATCACGCAGCTTGTCGCCAGGCCAAGCGTTTATCAAAATTGTGCAGGCCGAATTAGAAAGCTTGATGGGTGAGGCCAACGAAGACCTCGCACTGAATGCTACGCCGCCTGCAGTGATTTTAATGGCCGGTTTACAAGGTGCGGGTAAAACTACCACCGTAGCTAAGCTGGCGCGCTTCTTAAAAGAGCGCAAAAAGAAAACTGTGATGGTGGTCTCGGCTGACGTTTATCGTCCTGCAGCGATTAAGCAGTTGGAAACACTGGCTAATGAAGTCGGCGTGACCTTCTTCCCGTCGGATATCAGCCAAAAGCCACAAGATATTGCGATTGCAGCGATTAAAGAAGCCAAGCTTAAGTTTATTGATGTAGTAATAGTGGATACCGCCGGTCGTTTAGCGATTGATAGCGAGATGATGGCCGAAATCACCGAACTGCACGCGGCGATCAATCCGGTTGAGACGCTCTTTGTGGTTGACGCCATGACCGGTCAGGATGCTGCCAATACCGCCAAAGCCTTTAATGATGCGCTGCCGTTAACCGGTGTAGTGCTGACTAAGGTGGATGGTGATGCGCGCGGTGGTGCTGCGTTATCAGTGCGTGCCATTACGGGTAAGCCGATTAAGTTTTTAGGTATGGGTGAGAAAACCGATGCCTTAGATCCATTCCACCCTGACCGTATTGCTTCGCGCATTTTAGGTATGGGTGACGTTCTCAGCTTGATTGAACAAGCCGAACAGACCATTGATAAAGACAAAGCTGAAAAACTGACCAAGAAACTGAAAAAGGGTAAAGGCTTCGATTTAGAAGACTTCCGTGATCAGTTGCAGCAAATGAGTAAAATGGGCGGTATGGGCGGCCTATTAGAAAAGATGCCGAATATGGGCGGTATGAACTTGTCACAAATGACAGGCGCACAAGGCGCAGCTGAAAAGCAGTTTAAGCAAATGGAATCGATTATTAATTCTATGACCCCAACTGAACGCCGTGACCCTGACATTATCAGTGGTTCGCGCCGCCGTCGCATTGCGATGGGTTCTGGCACGCAGGTACAAGATGTGGGGCGTCTAATTAAGCAACATAAACAGATGCAAAAAATGATGAAGAAATTCACTACCAAGGGCGGCATGAGCAAGATGATGCGCGGCCTTGGTGGAATGATGCCAGGGGCTGGCGGGATGCCCAAGATGTAAAGAAGCACTGAAGTGCAAAATAGCCCTATGCAAAAGGGCAGATTAACCTTAGAATATGCGGCCTTTCGGGCCATGCATGTTCGTGGTTCGTTTTGTTTGTAAAATACTTAAAGGAAAGAACTTTAATGGTAACTATTCGTTTAGCTCGTGGTGGCTCTAAAAAGCGCCCTTTCTACCATCTGACTGTTGCTGACAGCCGTATTGCTCGTGATGGTCGTTTTATTGAGCGTATTGGTTTCTTCAACCCAGTTGCAACTGGTGGTGAAGTACGTTTGTCTGTTAACGAAGAACGCGCTACATACTGGTTAAGCAAAGGTGCACAGCCTTCAGAGCGCGTTGCGCAACTGTTGAAAAAAGCTGCAGCTCCTCAAGAAGCTACTGCTTAATTGGCTATGAGTAAAACGCCTCCTGTAGCAGATGATCTAGTCGTTCTCGGCAAAGTCGGTGCTGTGCACGGTGTGCGTGGTGAAGTAAGAGTGCATGCTTTTACTGAATCAGTTGAAAGTTTGCTTGATTATCCCGTCTGGATATTACGTCGAGATCAGGACATTAAGCAGATTAAGTTGACCAGCTGTCGTCCGCAAGGCAAAGCACTGGTAGCAAAAATTGAAGGCCTTGATGATCGTGAAATTGCACGAACATTCACCGGCTATGAGATTTGTGTGCCACGTAGTGAATTACCTGCATTAGAAGATGATGAGTTTTACTGGAATCAACTTGAAGGTTTGAAGGTGATCAATCAAGACCAGCAGTTGTTTGGGATTGTTGACCATTTATTAGAGACTGGCGCCAATGATGTCTTAGTTGTTAAGCCTTGTGCTGGCAGCATTGATGATCAAGAGCGTTTGTTGCCCTATACGCAACAATGTGTGCAGTCGGTGGATTTGACAGCAGGCGAGATGCATGTCGAATGGGATGCGGATTTTTAATGAGTAAATGCTTTGCGCGTTGAAGTTATCAGTCTCTTTCCTGAGATGTTTGCTGCGATTACCCAGTACGGCATTACCAGTCGTGCAGTAACGCAAGGGTTGTTGGAGCTTAATTGCTGGAACCCCCGTAGCTTTACTGAAGATCGACACCAAACAGTGGATGACCGGCCTTTTGGCGGTGGTCCAGGCATGGTGATGAAGATCAAGCCTCTTGAGGATGCATTAGCTGCGGCTAAGCAAGCCATTGGAGGGCCGGCAAAGGTTATTTACCTATCGCCGCAAGGCCGTCAGCTTAAACAAGCCGCGGTCAGCGAGTTAGCAAAACAGGATAACTTAATTCTGATTGCGGGTCGCTATGAAGGCATTGACGAGCGTTTTATTGAAACCTATGTCGATGAAGAGTGGTCAATTGGTGATTACGTATTGTCTGGCGGCGAGCTGCCAGCCATGGTGCTGATTGATGCTGTAACGCGGTTGCTGCCTGGGGCATTAAACCATGCAGACTCCGCACAAGAAGACTCTTTTAGTGATGGTCTTCTCGACTGCCCGCATTACACGCGACCGGTTAGGTATGCAGGCAAAGACGTTCCTGAGGTGCTACTTAGTGGCAACCATGAACATATCCGGCGCTGGCGATTGCAACAAGCCTTAGGGCGAACTGCAGAGCGTCGCGCTGATCTTCTGGATAGCCGCTCGCTTTCTGGAGAAGAGAAAATGCTGTTAGACGAGTACTTTCGTCAGCAGAACGATAGTTAATTAACGTATCGATGGTAAATCATAAGGATTTGCCTTCAGGAGCACAGAATGACGAACAAAATTATTCTTCAGCTTGAAGCTGAACAAATGACTAAAGAGATTCCAGTATTTGCCGCCGGTGATACTGTAATTATCCAAGTTAAAGTACGTGAAGGTGATCGCCAGCGTTTACAGGCTTTCGAAGGCGTTGTAATTGCTAAGCGTAACCGTGGTATCAACAGTGCATTCACTGTTCGTAAAATTTCTAGCGGCGTAGGCGTTGAGCGTACGTTCCAAACTTACAGCCCACTGGTTGACAGCATTACTGTTAAGCGTCGTGGTGATGTTCGTAAAGCGAAACTGTACTACTTACGTGCTCTGTCTGGTAAAGCAGCGCGTATTAAAGAAAAACTGTCACGTTAATTCGTCCAGTGTTTCAAAACAAAGCAGCCTA
>DATERS010000065.1:0-8854 GCA_035271365.1 Thiopseudomonas sp. | reverse complement strand
TCAACGTATCAGCTGTTGGTGATCAAGGTACCCACGCCATGATCGGTAAAGATTTCTAGCAATACCGCATTGGGTACACGGCCATCAATAATATGCGCGCTATTCACCCCACCTTGTACCGCATCTAAAGCACAGCGGATTTTTGGCAGCATGCCGCCGTAAATTGTGCCGTCTGCGATTAAATCATCCACTTGAGCGGTATTAAGACCGGTCAGTACATTGCCTTCTTTATCCATCAAACCGGCAATATTGGTCAGCAATATCAGCTTTTCTGCATGCAGTGCCTCTGCGACTTTGCCTGCCACTAAATCGGCGTTGATATTGTAAGATTCGCCATTAGGACCGACGCCAATCGGTGCAATCACTGGAATAAAGTCACCTTTGACCAGCATATTCAATAAGTCTGTATTGACGCTGGCCACTTCACCAACCTGGCCAATATCAATGATTTCTGGCTGCAGCATATCAGGGCCTTGGTGCGTGACTTTGAGTTTGCGCGCACGAATCAGACGAGCATCTTTACCGGTTAAACCGATCGCACTGCCGCCATGGCTGTTGATCAGGTTAACGATATCTTTGTTGACTTGACCGCCCAGCACCATCTCGACAACGTCCATGGTTTGCTCATCCGTGACGCGCATACCTTCGACAAAGCGGCTTTCGATATTCAGGCGTTTGAGTAGATCAGCAATTTGTGGGCCGCCACCGTGTACCACTACGGGGTTGATACCCACAGCTTTCATCAACACGATATCGCGGGCAAAGCCGGTTTTTAGCTCTTCGCTTTCCATGGCGTTGCCGCCATATTTGATCACCAGTGTTTTACCGACAAAGCGACGAATATAGGGTAGGGCCTCGGATAGAACCTCGGCTACATGGACGGCATCAGCACGCTTTAAACTCATTGGGGCAGGCTCCTATTGATTAAAAAGGTAATTCGAGGTCAGGCACAATGGCCAGTAACTGTTCGCGGAACAGTACTTTGATCTGTTCTAAATCATCAGCGGTTTCACCTTCAAAGCGCAAGACCAGCATCGGCGTAGTATTGGATGCACGCACCAGACCCCAGCTTTTTGGGAAGTCAGCGCGTATGCCGTCCAGTGTTGTCAGGCTAGCAGCGCCCCATTGCCCTTCATTGTGTAAGCGCTCAATGATTGTAAACTTGGTGTCTTCGGTGACTTCAATATTAATTTCAGGTGTGGATAAGTTGACTGGGAATGAGGCAAATATCGCATCAGCATCGCGCGAGTCTTTGCTGAGGATTTCCAGTAAACGTGCAGCGCTGTAAATACCATCATCAAAGCCAAACCAGCGCTCTTTAAAGAACACGTGGCCGCTCATTTCGCCGGCCAATAAAGCGCCGGTTTCACGCATTTTAGCTTTCATTAATGAGTGACCGGTTTTCCACATAATGGGATTGCCGCCATTGTCACTGATCACTGTGGCCAAACGGCGAGTGCACTTCACATCAAAGATAACATCAGCGCCAGGATTACGTGACAGTACATCATGGGCAAACAGCATCATCAGATGATCAGAAAAAATAATGCGTCCGCTGTGAGTGACGACGCCAATGCGATCAGCATCGCCATCAAAAGCGACACCAATATCAGCGTTTTCTGCTTTTACGCGAGCAATCAGCTCTTGTAAGTTTTCTGGCTTACCTGGATCAGGATGGTGATTAGGGAAAGTGCCGTCCACGTCGCAGTACAGCGGAATAATGCTGCAACCCAATGCTTCTAAGACTTGTGGGCCAATCACGCCACCGACACCATTACCACAGTCGACCACCACGCGCAGTGGCTTGGTGAGTTTGATGTCATCACGAATATGTTCAAGATAGCGTTGCAGCATTTCAATTTGAGTCAGGCTGCCGCTGCCGCTGGCTAAATCGCTCTGCACAATACGGGTGTGCAGCGCAGTGATGCGCTCATTGGCCAGGGTTTCCCCAGCCAGTACAATTTTAAAACCATTGTAATCGGGTGGGTTGTGGCTGCCCGTGACCATCACACCGCTGCTGGCTTCAAGTACGTTGGTGGCAAAGTACAGTACAGGCGTCGGCACCATGCCTAGATCGGTGACATTACAGCCGCAGTCACTAAGACCTTGGATCAGCGCTTGCACCATCACAGGGCCGGATAGGCGGCCATCACGACCGACGACAACATTGCGTTCACCTTTGGCAATGCTTTCTGAACCGACAGCGCGCCCAATCCAGTAGGCGGTATCTGCAGTTAAAGTTTTATCGATAATACCGCGGATATCGTAAGCGCGGAAAATACCAGCAGGCACATTCTGCGCAGTGCTACTGCAAGGCGCAGCATCTAATGTTTGAGTATTCAAAATATCAGTGTCCTGAGTGTGGTGACTTGAGCTCGCGCCATGAAAAGTCCGTTTTATTGCTTGCCGGTATGACCAAAGCCACCTTGTCCACGGTCACTTTCAATAAAGCTGTCGGTGATTTCCAGTTGTGCTTGAATCACCGGGACTAAAATCAACTGGGCAATCCGATCGCCGGGTGCAATGGTAAAAGTGCTGTTACCACGGTTCCAGCATGATACTTGCAGCTGGCCTTGGTAGTCAGAGTCGATTAAGCCGACTAAGTTACCGAGCACAATACCGTGTTTATGGCCTAAGCCTGAACGCGGTAAAATCATCGCCGCGACACTGTTGTCTTCAATATAAATCGCCAAGCCTGTTGGAATCAGCACGGTTTGACCCGGTTCGATGTCTAGGTCTTGGCTGAGCATCGCACGTAAATCAAGGCCTGCTGAGCCAGCGGTGGCGTACTCGGGTAATGGAAATTCTGTACCGAGGCGAGGGTCGAGGATTTGAGCTTGAATACGGCGCATAATTAAACCTTGTTGGAATGGGTGGTAATAAAGGAAATCAACTGACGAGCAATCTTACTTTTGCTGGTCTGTGCAAATGAAGTTTGCTGCTGTTGGCGATCAATCACGGTGATGGCGTTCTCATCACTATTAAAGCCAATATCAGTATTGGCCACATCATTGGCGACAATTAAATCCAGATTTTTATCGCGTAACTTGCAGGCTGCATAATCCAGCAGGTTTTGTGTTTCAGCAGCAAAGCCCACGCTAAAGGGGCGATCAGCGCGGTTAGCAATGGTCGCGAGAATATCGGGGTTGCGAATCATCTTCAGCGTCATACCGTCCGCGCTATTGGGATCTTTTTTCAATTTATGCTCAGCACTGGCTTCTGGACGGTAGTCCGCCACGGCTGCCGCAGCAATCATAATATCGCAGGGCATCGCTGCTTCGCATGCAGCAAGCATATCGCGGGCGCTGTTCACATTGATGCGTTCGACGCGATCTGGCGTGGGTAGATGTACTGGCCCACTGACCAGCGTCACGCGCGCACCGGCTTCAGCCGCCGCTTCAGCTAAGCTAAAACCCATCTTTCCTGAGCTGTGATTAGTGATATAGCGCACCGGGTCAATATCTTCACGGGTGGGGCCGGCAGTAATCAGTACGTGCTTCCCCGTGAGAGCTTTATGGACAAATAAATCGGCAGCGCTTTGCGCCAGTACTTCAGGTTCTTGCATACGGCCTAAGCCGATATCGCCACAGGCTTGGACACCTGAGCCGGGGCCGAGTAAGTGAAAACCGCGCTGGCTGAGAATGTCTGCGTTGGCTTGGGTTGCTTGATCAGCCCACATGGCTTGATTCATCGCTGGCGCTAATGCAATGGGTGCATCAGTGGCGAGAATCAGTGTGGTGAGCAAGTCATTGGCTGAGCCTTGCACTAAGCGCGACATTAAATCTGCGGTGCAGGGTGCAATTAAGACTAAGTCAGCCCAACGTGCCAGTTCAATATGGCCCATGCCAGCTTCAGCTTTAGTGTCGAGTAAATCCACGTGCACTGGATTGCCGGATAAGGCTTGTAAGGTCAGAGGGGTGATAAATTCGCGTGCACCACGGGTCATCACCACATGCACATCGGCACCTAAATCGCGTAAACGGCGGACCAGTTCTGCGCTTTTATAGGCAGCAATCCCGCCACCAATGCCAACAATAATATGTTTTTGAAACAGCCTTTGCATGGGTCTGCCTGTTGTTTGAGGTTGTATGTAAAAGAGTGGAAATGGCCAATCTGTAAATATTGACTAAGATAACATAGCCGCTGTTAGAGCGGCAGTGGCTGATCCATAAGGATTGCGGCCGTGTCGATGCGCCCACACTACAGGCGCGAACGGATGATAAGGAGTTCGTCTATGAGTATGCAAAGTTGGCCGGTGAATGAGCGGCCGCGTGAGCGTTTACTAGAGTATGGCGTGGGTGCTTTATCGGACGCCGAGTTATTGGCGATTTTTTTGCGTACAGGTGTTCGCGGACGCAATGCTGTAGATCTGGCACGTGACTTATTAAGCGAGTTTGGTGGCTTGCGTCAGCTTTTGGAAGCGGATCAAGCCAGCTTTACCAGCCATTTAGGTTTAGGTCCGGCAAAATACGCGCAGCTGCAAGCGGTATTGGAAATGGGTCGGCGGCATTTAGCAGCCAGTATTCAGCGTGATTCGGCTTTAGAAAGCCCGCAAGCGGTGCGTGATTTTCTGAAAGCTAAACTGCGTCATGAGTTACATGAAGTGTTCGCCTGTTTGTTTTTAGACACTAAACACCGTGTTCTAGCCTTTGAAATTTTATTTTATGGCACCATTGATGGCGCCAGTGTCTATCCGCGGCAGGTGGTTAAACGTGCATTAGCTAACAATGCGGCGGCATTAATTTTAACGCATAATCATCCCAGTGGTATTTCTGAGCCAAGTCAGGCCGATAAGATTTTGACTGAACGCTTGAAAGAGGCGCTAGCGCTGGTTGATGTGCGTGTTTTAGATCATTTTATTGTCGGCGATGGCGAGCCATTATCGATGGTTGAAAATGGCTGGATGTGACTGTTAGTGTCAGCAGATGCTGGGTTAAAAGTTTAGCTTTCCTTGATTAGTAAACAGGTTTCTGCTATAAAGCACGGCTCGATTCTAAGAGAACACGTTTTGCATTATATTTTGCGTTACTGTTGTTCCTTAGTTAAGTCTGGGTAATAATATGCAGGTTATAAAAACCATCATGTTTTTAACGACCTACGAATCCAATTACGTTTTAAAGCAGCCAACCCATGCTGGGTTGAGCATGTGGTTTATGAGGGCTGAGATATGTCAAAAGTTTGTCAAGTAACCGGTAAGGGTCCGGTTACAGGGAATAAAGTTTCCCATGCCAACAACAAAACCCGTCGCCGTTTCCTGCCAAACTTGCAGCATCACCGTTTTTGGGTAGAAACCGAAAACCGTTTTGTACGTTTACGTTTGTCTGCAAAAGGTATGCGCGTGATTGATAAGCGCGGAATCGACACAGTACTCGCTGAGCTTCGTGCTCGCGGCCTAAAGGTTTAAGGGGAACATCATGCGTGATTTAATCCGTTTAGTGTCAAGTGCTGGTACAGGTCACTTTTACACTACAGATAAGAACAAGCGTACTACGCCTGATAAATTGGAAATCAAAAAATTTGATCCAGTTATCCGTAAACACGTGATTTACAAAGAAGGCAAAATCAAGTAATTGGTTGCGTCCTCTGTGTATAAAAAGCCCGCTTTGTGCGGGTTTTTTATTGCTTGTCAATAAGTAAGCAGCAGGCTTGCTGCTGGCCTTGGCCTGAGTCATAAGAGTGCTGCAGTGCTGTACGTGAACTCTATCTATGCAGTCAGCACATTTATTTTCAGTAACTCTTGCTTGTATACTGTGTCGTGTTAATAAAAATAATCGGAGAACACCATGTTGTTACGAGGGCTAAGTTGGCTGGTAGCGTTCCAGTTAGCGGGAACAGCGTTGAATGTACTTTTCTTCCCCGTGATACCGGGTCCTATCCTTGGCTTAGTGCTGCTGTTTATTTATCTGATGGTGCGTGGTGGTGTCAATGGGCCAATCAATGAAGCTGCATCAAGCTTATTACGTTATCTACCGTTGCTCTTAGTACCGCCGGCGATTGGAGTGATGGCGCATGTGGCAGATATTAAAGCCGACTTCTGGGCGATTACCGGCTCGTTAGTGATTTCACTCTTAGTTTCCATGGTTTTTATTGGCTGGATGATGCAAGTACTGATTAACCGACAAGCGCGCAAGAAGGGTGATGTATGATTCTTGAATGGCACGCAGCCCTCGATGCAGTGATTCACCATCCATTATTTTTTGTCGGTTTAACTTTAGGTGTCTATCAGCTGGCTGTCGCCGCTTATGACAAGACTCGTTGGATCCTTTTGCAGCCGCTCTTAATTTCCATGGTGGTGCTGATCTCGGTCTTATTATTGCTGGGTATTGATTACGAACAATATAAACAAGGCACACAACTGCTTACTTTAATTCTAGGGCCGGCAACGGTCGCACTGGCCGTACCTTTGTATCTGAATATACGGCGCGTGCGCCAAGTTTTATGGCCAACATTAATTACGCTGTTTGTCGGTGGGTTATTTGCCACAATTTTGGGCGTTACTTTGGCCTGGTTGTTTGGTGCAGAAACCATGATTTTAAAAACCATTGCCCCAAAATCAGTGACTTCGCCGATTGCCATGCTAGTGGCGGAAGAAATTGGTGGTGCCGCCTCGCTGGCTGCAGTTTTTGTGATGATTACCGGTATTGTTGGCGCTATGTTTGGGTTTGAGTTGTTGCGCATATTACGAATCACAAATCCGGCTGCACAAGGTATGGCGCTCGGTATTATTGCTCATGGCATTGGTACAGCGCGCGCTTTACAGGAAAGTGAGGAGGCGGGTGCTTTTGCTGCATTAGCCATGAGTGTGATGGGTGTGCTAACGGCGGTGTTAATGCCGCTGGCTGTGGCGCTGATTGCTTAGAAGCGGCATGTTATCATTGGTAAAAATTTTATAAGGTTAAGCGTATTATGAAATCACCATTACCGCCCTTTACCCAAGCCCCTGTATTGGTGGTGGGTGATGTCATGCTAGACCGTTATTGGTACGGCAGCACCACACGTATCTCCCCTGAAGCGCCGGTGCCAGTGGTGAAAGTCACGCGTACTGAAGACCGTCCTGGTGGTGCTGCCAACGTGGCGTTAAATATTGCCGCTTTGGGTGCGCCGGTGCAGTTGATCGGTGTAACTGGCGCCGATGAGGCCGCTGATGCGCTCACTGAACAGTTACATTCGGTGGGTGTACAAACGCATTTTCAGCGTATTAAAGACCAACCTACCATTGTTAAATTGCGCGCCATGAGTCGTCAACAGCAACTCTTGCGAATGGATTTTGAAGACAATTTTAATACCGATACAGTGGCGTTATTGGCCGAAGTTGAGTCAGTGCTGGATAGCGTTAAAGTGATGATCTTGTCCGATTATGGCAAAGGTACTTTGCGCAATCATCAAGCCTTGCTGCAAGCAGCCAAGCAGCGCGGTGTTGCAGTGCTGGCTGATCCTAAAGGTACGGATTTCTCTATTTATCGTGGTGCGACTTTATTAACGCCCAATCTGGCTGAGTTTGAAGCAGTCGTGGGCCATTGCGCGGATGAAGCACAATTAATGCAGCGCGGTACTGCCATGCTACAAGAGCTGGAATTAGACGCGTTGCTGATTACCCGTGGCGAGCAGGGCATGACGCTATTGCGTAACGATCTGCCAGCTTTGCACTTGCCTGCGCGTGCGCGTGAAGTGTTTGATGTCACAGGTGCCGGAGACACAGTGATTTCCACCATGGCCGCCGCCATTGCTGCAGGCGAGAGTTTGCCGCAGGCGATGACCTTAGCTAATTTAGCGGCCGGGATTGTCGTGGGTAAATTAGGTACCGCAACCATCAGTGCGCCTGAGTTGCGTCGTGCGTTACAGCGTGAAGAGGGTGCTGAGCGTGGTGTTCTGAGTCTGCAGCAGTTGCAAGCGGCAGTCGAAGATGCACGTGCGCAAGGTGAGCGCGTGGTCTTTACTAACGGTTGTTTTGATATTTTGCATGCGGGGCATGTCAGTTATTTAGAACAAGCCCGTGAGCAGGGTGATCGTTTAATCGTTGCAGTGAATGGTGATGCCTCAGTGACGCGCCTGAAAGGCCCTGGCCGTCCGATCAACTCGGTGGACCGCCGTATGGCTGTCCTAGCTGGCTTGGGCGCAGTGGACTGGGTGGTGAGCTTTACTGACGACACGCCAGAAAGTCTGATTACCCTGCTGCAGCCGGATATCTTGGTGAAAGGCGGTGATTACGGCGTGGATCAGGTGGTGGGTGCGGAGCTGGTGTATGCCTATGGCGGAGAAGTGCGCGTTTTAGGCTTAGTTGAAAACAGCTCAACCACAGCTATTGTTGAGAAAATCCGCAGTAAGTAAGAATCTACAAACAACCGCTGCGCTGCAGTTTTAAACTGGCGCAGCGGTTTTTTTAGCCTTTTTTGCTGAGTATTTTCGCTACGCATTCAGCGTTTGCTTGCAGATGCTTGGGATTAATCGTGCCAACAATCGCACTGGCGGCTGCAGGGTGCTGGAAAATCATCGAGAGGCTGGCGTGCACGGGATCAATGCCTTCGCTCAAACAAATATGACCACTGGCTAAGGCTTTCTTAATTAAAATACCTTTATTGTGCTGCGCGGCATAATCCAGAACCGGTAACTCATCACGCTCATTGAGATTGTAAGTGACCATCGCGCAGTCACCTTTTTCTAAGGCTAGAATGCCACCTTCTGCAGTTTTTCCAGAAAAGCCAAAGCCACCGATTTTACCTTCCTGCTTCAGTGCATTGAGGGTGTCGTAGACTTCTTCATGCTGCAAAATAGCCACATCATCGCCATTGGAATGCACGAGCACTAATTCTATATGGTCAGTGCGTAGACGCTTAAGA
The DNA here is from genome assembly GCA_035271365.1 of Thiopseudomonas sp. Taxonomy (GTDB): domain Bacteria; phylum Pseudomonadota; class Gammaproteobacteria; order Pseudomonadales; family Pseudomonadaceae; genus Denitrificimonas. Next base: position 17 of record DATERS010000065.1, on the reverse strand, counting down.
CTGCGATCCACAGAAAA
>DATERS010000064.1:0-5916 GCA_035271365.1 Thiopseudomonas sp. | reverse complement strand
CGTAACAACTGTGGAAAAGCGTTAGAAATCGCACGTATTTCACGTGATATGCATGGTGGTAATGGTATTTCTGATGAGTTTGGTGTGATGCGCCATATGGTGAACTTAGAAAGCGTTAACACTTATGAAGGAACCCACGACGTGCACGCCCTTATTCTAGGTCGCGCCCAGACCGGTATCCAAGCGTTCTGCTAATTCACTGTTAAGCGAGCGGACATTATGTCCGCTCAGGGGAAGTCGTTATGGAAAAGCCTTTACAAGGCATCCGAGTTCTTGATCTATCGCGCATTCTGGCTGGGCCGTGGTGCAGTCAACATCTTGCTGACCTTGGGGCTGAAGTGATCAAGGTCGAGCACCCCAAATTGGGTGACGATACACGCGGCTGGGGGCCTCCTTATCTCAATGAAACGCATGAGTCGGCTTATTACCTTTCAGCTAACAGAGGCAAGCGCTCGGTGGCTGTGAATATGGCGCTACCTGAAGGCCAAGAGCTGATTCGCAAATTAGTAGCCAGCAGTGATGTGGTGCTGGAAAACTTTAAGGTCGGTGGTTTAAAGCGTTATGGGCTTGATTATGAGAGTCTAAAACAGGTTAAACCTGATCTAATTTATTGTTCGATTACCGGTTTTGGCCAGAATGGTCCTTATGCTAATCGGGCCGGATACGACTTCCTCTTGCAGGGCATGGGCGGTTTGATGGATATCACCGGTCAGCCCGACCATGAGCCCGGTGGTGGCCCGGTCAAGGTCGGTGTAGCCGTTGTTGATCTATTCACCGGTATGTATGCGGCGACATCTATTCTGTCGGCTCTATTGGGTCGTCATCGCACCGGTCAGGGCGCTTGGATTGATATTGCTCTGATGGATGTGCAAGTCAGTATGCTGGCGAACCAAGCGCTGAACTATCTAACATCCAATACCTCACCCACGCGTCTGGGTAATTCGCATCCCAATATTGTCCCTTATCAGGCCTTTGCCACGGCAGATGGTCATATTATTCTAGCGGTGGGCAATGACGGCCAATTTCAGCGTTTCTGCGACGTGGCCGGAGTACCTGAGTTGGCGACTGATACGCGATTTTCCACCAACAGTCACCGCGTGCACAATCGTCAGTTGCTGATACCACAGATTGAAGCTCTGATCCGAGCACAGCCTTCACAGTTCTGGCTGAGTGGCTTGGAGAGTCAAGGTGTGCCCTGTGGGCCGATTAATACTATTGAGCAGGTTTTCGCTGATCCTCAGGTGCAGCACCGCGGGATGAAAATGCATATGGTGCATCCGGATTCAGGAGATATGAGCTTGGTCAGTAATCCAGTGCGATTTAATGATAAGCACCAGAATGCTGATTTACCGCCACCTAAGCTGGGTGAGCACACCTTAAGTGTGTTGTCGCAGTTGTTGCCTGATAGTGAAGAGTATCTCGACTCACTTCGAGCGCAAGGCGTGATTTTATAAGCGAGAATATAAGCAAAAACGGCAGCTAATATAATTAAGCTGCCGTTGTATTGACTGACTCAACTTTTAGGTTTAATCCAGCTTCATTTCAGGCACATGGTCTGGAACGATTAACTTACCTTGAGTTTTACTGATGATTTCTTCAACAGTAACGCCCGGTGCACGCTCTCTTAGAATAAATGCGCCGTCTTCAATTTCTATCCAGGCCAGGTCGGTTAAAACTTTTTTGATGCAGCCTTTACCTGTAAGCGGCAGTGAACATTCTGTCAGTAGTTTTGACTCGCCTGATTTGGAGGCGTGAGTCATAGTAACAATAATATTATCTGCACCGGCCACTAAATCCATTGCGCCGCCCATGCCTTTAATCAGCTTATTAGGAATCATCCATGAAGCAATATTGCCGCTGACATCCACTTCAAACGCGCCCAGCACCGTTAAGTCCACATGGCCGCCGCGAATCATCGCAAAGGATTCAGCTGAGGAAAAAATGGAAGCGCCTTTGATTGCGGTGACGGTTTGTTTTCCGGCATTGATCATGTCAGCATCGATTGTTTCTTCGGTTGGAAATTCACCCATACCGAGCAAGCCATTTTCAGACTGCAGCATCACTTCAATGTCATCAGGGATGTAATTGGCCACTAGGGTCGGAATGCCAATACCTAAGTTAACGTAAAAGCCATCTTTTAGTTCTTGGGCGACACGTTGCGCCATTTGTTCTCTAGTCAGTGCCATGTTCAGCCTCTTTATTATTGCGTTGATTTGACTGTGCGTTGTTCAATACGCTTCTCGAAGGTACCGAGTATCACTCGATCTACATAAATACCGGGTGTATGTATATGGGTCGGATCGAGTTCGCCAGCCTCAACAATTTCTTCCACTTCGACAATAGTGATTTTGCCTGCAGTGGCAGCCAGTGGGTTAAAGTTTTGTGCGGTATGGCGATAAATCACATTGCCATATCGATCTGCTTTCCAGCCTTTTACAATAGCGAAATCACCGACTATCGCTTCTTCTAATAAGTATTCGCGGCCTTTAAAGGTTTTAGTTTCCTTGCCTTCAGCAACCTGTGTGCCAACCCCTGTGGCAGTGTAAAACGCAGGAATACCGGCTCCACCTGCGCGCATTTTTTCAGCTAATGTACCCTGTGGTGTCAGCTCAACTTCGAGTTCGCCACTCAAGAGTAGTTTTTCAAAAAGAGCGTTTTCTCCAACATAAGAAGAAATCATTTTTTTGATTTGTTTCTTTTCCAGCAAAATACCCAGGCCAAAACCATCGACGCCACAGTTGTTGGAGACCACAGTCAGTCCAGTAGTCTCTTTGCGCTTAATTTCGGCGATTAGGTTTTCTGGTATGCCGCATAAACCAAAGCCGCCCACTAGGACGGTCATATTGTCTTCCAGTCCCATCATTGCTTCTTCATAGGAAGTGACTACTTTGTCAAAGCCTGCCATTACGTTTTACTCCGAGTGGTAATTTTGATTTCGTATCAGTTTGATCTTGATTTTTAACTTAAAAAAGCTGGTCAGTTGTTATGTCTGCACACGATTTGACGGCTTGGCTTAATACCTGAAGAGGGTTTAAAACCAATAGAAAAGTGGCTGGGGCATGCTAAAAAATTCTGAAGAAAAATAAAGCAGCGTCTTGCTATGCAGTGTAGAAAATACATCGCGGTTAGGTGCTTATGATACGCATAAACGCGTTGGTTCAGTGTGTTTTTAAGTTGGCATACAGCGTACCCCGCCTGACTGTAAAATCTAGCGGGGTAGGCTGTGTTACTTCAAGCTGATGGTGGTGTTGAGTGCTCCGGCGGCTTCATCTTCAGCAAACCAGCGTGAAGTCACTGTTTTAGTTTGTGTATAAAACAGCACAGCTTGTTTGCCGTATGGACCTAAATCGCCCAGCTTAGATGCACGTGAACCAGTGAACGAGAATATTGGAACCGGTACTGGAATCGGTACGTTAATACCCACTTGGCCCACATCAATATCTTCTTGGAAGCGGCGCGCTGTAGCTCCAGAACGGGTAAAGATCGCTGTGCCGTTACCGTTCGGGTTGCTATTAATCAGTTCGATGCCTTGTTCGATAGTATCGACGCTCATCACGCAGAGTACTGGGCCAAAAATTTCTTCTTGGTAAATACGCATTGAGGTATCAACGCCAGAGAAAATGGTTGGAGCAATAAAGTTACCTTGCTCAAAGCCCGGCACAGTTGGGTTGCGACCATCGAGATCCAGTTGCGCACCCTCGCTCACGCCACTTTCGATGAGATCAGTGATGCGTGCTAAAGCTTGCTTGGAAATCACTGGACCGACATCGGTACCGGCTTGGCAGCCCGCATTAACTTTAAGAGTTTTGGCTTTCTCAATCAGCTCAGGTAACCAGCTCTGTGCTTCGCCGACAAGAATCACGACCGGTAATGCCATGCAACGCTGTCCAGCTGCGCCAAAGGCTGCACCGGCAATAGCATTAAGAGTCTGCTCTTTATTCGCATCAGGCATCACCAGGCCGTGGTTTTTTGCGCCCATCATGCACTGCACACGCTTACCTGACAAAGATGAGCGATTGTAAACGTGGGTGCCGACATGGGTTGAGCCAACGAAGGAGACCGCTTTAATATCTTCGTGATCACAAATAGCATTGACTGCATCTGGGCCACCATGAATCACGTTAAGTACGCCTGCCGGAATACCCGCTTCGGTTGCCAGCTCAACTAAGCGCATGGTTACCATCGGGTCTTGCTCGGATGGCTTGAGAACAAAGGTATTGCCCGTAACGATGGCCATTGGAAACATCCACAATGGAATCATCGCCGGGAAGTTAAACGGGCTGATACCCGCACAGACACCCAGTGGCTGTAGCAAGGTATAAGTATCAACGCCATTGGCTACGTTATTGGCCAATTCGCCCAGTTGTAAACTACCAATACCCGCCGCATGCTCAACCACTTCTAAGCCGCGGAATACATCGCCTTCAGCATCGGCGAGTGTTTTGCCTTGCTCGGCTGTGAGCATAGCGGCCAGTTCTGACATGTTTTCACGAATCAGTTGCTGGTACTTTAAGAAAATACGCGCGCGCGTGCCGATGGGTGTTTTACGCCAGGTTTTAAAGGCTTTTTTAGCACTGGCCACAGCTGCATTGATTTCATCTGCGGTTGCAAAAGGAACTTTAGCCAAGACTTCTTGAGTGGCTGGATTTATAACATCACGCCATTGCTCAGTGGTTGATTCAATAAATTGGCCATCAATAAAGAGCTTGACGGTTGGAACCTGATTGACTGTCATTTTGTACGCCTCAGCATAGATTTTTTATGGTTATTGGTTGAGTGTGATTTTATTTAATATTTATGGCTTAATCAGCTCAAGATCGATCAGCAATTGTTTGTTTGCTTTTGAGCGTTGCTGCATGCCATCAGAAAAGTCTTGTGCATTTCGGTAAACAACGGCCAAATTTGTTGTTTCAAAAAACTTGATAATTTCCGGATCTTCTAATGCTAATTTAAACGCATCGTGGATGATCTTGATTCGCTCATCGGGTGTTCCTTTAGGGGCAACGATTCCCATCGCTAGTTGACTGGTCACGTTCATACCCACATCAGGTGCGTAGGGGACATCGTCGTACATATCGCTGATCGGTTTGACTTCAGATACGAAAACAATAGGTCTGATTTCACCACCATTGTGCAGGTCAGGTAGTGCAAAGTTGCCCATCACTTGGCCACTCATCACTGCTGATGTGCCTTGGGCATGACCTTCAAAAGGAATATGACGCATTTTAAAGCCCGTTGCTTTAGCTACGCGCTCCATTGTCAGATGGGTGTCACTGCCTGTTCCGCCTGATGTTGAGTAGGTGAATTTGTCAGGGTTTTTTTCTGCGAAATTTTTAAAGTCTGCGTAGTTCTTAATAGGTGATGAATCCAGCACGTTAATAGCAACAGGAATCTCTAAGAACGCCATAACTGGAGCGAAGTCATCTAAGGTCCAATTGGTGCGCCCGTAATGTGGCTGAACTTCGATAACACTGCTCGGTAGAATGGCGATGGTATAGCCATCTGGATCTGCTGCTGCGAGAGCAGTCATGCCAATTGTCGAAGCTCCGCCGACTTTATTGACCACCACAATGCGCTGTTTATTGGGTAAGTACTTAGGCATAACCCGAGAAAATGCACGTGCATAAATATCCGTAGTGCCGCCAGCACCAAAAGGAACTATGACTTCAATAGGGTGTTCGGGAAAGCTTTCTGCGGCAGCAGGAGTGATGGCTGAAACAGCAAGTAGCAAGGTTGAAATACTGAATGTAATTATTTTTTTCATAAGTATTAGCCTTTTATTCATACAATAGTATGTATTGGGTTTAAACGTTTATCGTTTATGTTTCTTATATTTATTTTTAGTGTTTTTTACATAAAAAGCAGTGCTGTCTTTTTAGGCTTAGCAGTTAATTTTATGGGGGGTAAATATTTTTT
>DATERS010000063.1:0-5819 GCA_035271365.1 Thiopseudomonas sp. | reverse complement strand
GCCTTCGGAGGGCAATACTCTATCCAGCTGAGCTACGAGTGCAACGCGCGCATTATACACAAATATGAATACCGCTGTAAGTAATGATTTTAGCCCTGACTTTCGCCCGCCGAGTGCGCCATTTTTTAAATATTACCGCTTACTTCTGCAGCTGCTCTAACAATTCCTCATCCTCCAGCTCTACCCCAAAACCATTACTATGCACCATCGCCTTCGGGAGGTAACACTCTATCCAGCTGAGCGACGGGTATAGCGCGCGCAGTAAACACAAATATGAATATCGCTGTAAGTAATGATTTTTGTCATGCTTTCCGATCACCTAAGGGTATGGTGATTATTGCCAGCCAAAGCGTCGGATGTAGTAGCGTTTCATCAGCGATGCCAAAACAGCGTAGCCGACTACAATCGCGAACAGCCAAATAAAATAGCTCCACGGCAGCGCCTGCATCTTGAAGTAGCTGGCCAGCGGGCCCATCGGTATAAAAATACCCACCGCCATAATCACTAGCGTCGTTGCGAGTAAGGGTGCCGCCGCGTGACTTTCAATAAAAGCTATCTTCGGGGTGCGGATGATATGCACGATTAACGTCTGCGTGAGCAGGCCAACGACAAACCAGCCTGAATGGAATAATGCTTGGTTTTCGACCGTATTGGCCATAAACACATACCACATCACTGCGAAAGTGATAATGTCGAAAATCGAGCTAAGCGGCCCAAAAAACAGCATAAAACGGCCAATACCACCGGCATTCCATGGCAGCGGTTGACTGACCATTTCGTCGTCAACGTTATCAAAGGGGATGGCAATCTGGGAAATATCATAGAGTAGATTTTGCGTCAGCAACTGCAATGGCAGCATCGGCAAGAACGGTAGAAACACACTGGCAATCACCACGGAGAACACATTACCGAAGTTGGAACTGACCGTCATACGGATATATTTAAGCATGTTGTTAAAGGTTTTGCGGCCTTCGATAACCCCATCCTTAAGCACCATCAAGCTGCGCTCTAGCAGGATAATATCCGCTGCTTCTTTGGCGATATACACCGCACCATCCACCGAGATACCTATATCAGCGGCGCGCAACGCAGGAGCATCGTTGATGCCATCCCCCATAAAGCCAACCACATGACCTTGCTCACGCAGACTGCGCACGATGCGCTCCTTGTTCAGCGGTGAGAGACGGGCAAAAATAGTGTTGTTTTGTACTGCCGTGGCCAAGGCGTGTTCATCCATCGCATCAATTTGGGTGCCAAGTACCACACCAGCCACCGCCAATCCCACTTGGCGCGCAATCTCAACCGTCACCAGTTCGTTGTCACCGGTCAGCACTTTAACGGTAATCCCATTAGCAGCTAGCGCTTCAAGCGCCGGTGCTGTCGACTCCTTGGGTGGGTCTAGAAAGGCAATATAACCAATCAGCGTCAAACCTGATTCATCGGCTGCTGAGTACAGGGTTTGCTCCGCTGGCATCTCTTTCATCGCTACGGCGATGACGCGTAAACCACTTTGATTGAGCTCACGCAGCACCTTTTTAAAGCGCATCAGCCGGCTCTCATCGAGCGGATAGACTTGGCCGTCGTATTGCACGTGAGTGCACACCTCGAACATTTCTTCCGCTGCACCTTTGCTAATTAACTCATGGTGCTCCTCACGCTCGGAGACGACCACTGACATACGACGACGGCAAAAATCAAACGGGATCTCGTCAATTTTCCTGTAGTTGTGCGCCACGTTTAACTGGGCTTCCAATTCGACATGATCGAGGACGGCGCGGTCGAGTAGATTTTTCAGACCAGTCTGAAAATAGCTGTTGAGGTAAGCAAGACTGAGCACCTCATCGGATTGCTTACCGGTGACATCGATATGACGCGCCAGCGCAATCTTATCTTGAGTGAGGGTGCCGGTCTTGTCGGTACACAACACGTCCATTGCGCCAAAGCTCTGGATTGCATCCAAGTGCTTAACGATCACATGTTGGCGCGACAGCACCACGGCTCCACGCGCTAAGGTTGTCGTCACTATCATGGGTAGCATTTCTGGTGTCAGTCCGACCGCAACCGACAGTGCAAAGAGTAACGCCTCCGACCAGTCACCTTTGGTGAAGCCGTTAATAAATAACACCAGCGGCACCATAAACAAGGCAAAGCGAATCAGTAGCCAGCTCACCTTGTTAATACCCAGCTGAAACGCATTGATGTCATCGGCAGTTACGACGCGAGTGACCCGTGTGGCCACAGTGCCAAAGTAAGTGCTGTTACCGGTAGCCAGTACCACCGCACTGGCCGTACCTGAGATCACGTTGGTCCCCATAAACACCAAGTTATCCATCTGCAGCGCAGCAGCAGATGTTGTGTTTGAGGCAACAAACTTCTCCACGGGCAGCGATTCGCCGGTCATCGCTGACTGACTTAGAAACAGGTCGGTTGCCGTCATCAGGCGGCAATCTGCCGGAATCATATCGCCGGCCGACAAGTGCACAATATCTCCAAGCACAAGTTCTTTGATCGGAATTTCAATGGTACCGTCAAGTGGATGATAATCTTCCGGCTGGGTTAGGCCATCGCTGCATCGACGCACACTGATGGTGTTGCTGACCAGTTCTTTCAGTGCGCGGGCAGCCAGATTGGAACGGTGCTCTTGGAAAAAACGAATCAAGGTCGCGAGTACGACCATCACGCTGATAACGCTAGCGCCTTGTATATCTTTGGTAAAAAGTGACACTGCAGCGAGTAAGGTCAGCAGCAAACTAAAGGGGTTGTTGTAGCTCAGCCACAGATGACGCCACCAGTGGATGGCATGTTCTTGCTCAATCTGATTCAAGCCATACTGCCCGCGCCGCGTCAGCACTTGTGCTGCACTGAGGCCTTGCTCGGAGGTGCCCAGTTCTGTCAACAACTCCGGCAGTTCAGCACGCGCCTGATTCACCAGCTTGCTATTTAGCACGTCTGACTGGGCGTTATTACGCTGACTGTCTGGTAGCAACTCAAGAGTGGTTCGACTACGCAGTAGATGCCTGCTGTGGCGTGCAGCCAGATAACGGTCAAAGTATTGCTTGAAACAATTCATGGTGGCGTACTCCGTAGTCAAACAACCATACACCTCAACATGCATTCATATATTCAATCATCAAGCCTGTATAACTTGACTCTTTTATCAATACAGCTGAGTTTCAACTGGTACTTTTATCTTCGAAAACCATTTTTCCATGCATTTGACTGGTCAGTGCCTCGATCCGTCCACTCATCTCTTTTACTGATTCTGTAAGGTAGGTGTTTTGCTCCAGCAACGTCATGATGGCAATATTTTGCTCGACGGTCAGATCAATCCTTATTTGCGCAGCATTGGCGAGCTCTTCACGGTGCCTGGCATCCGCCTCAGCATGTGCCTTATCACGATCTGCTTGACGGGTTTGCGCCAACAGAATGAGTGGCGCTGCATAAGCGGCCTGCAAACTAAAGGCTAAATTAAGCAGGATAAAAGGATACACATCAAAATGAGCTGACCCAGAAGCATTGAGGGCAATCCAAGCAATCACAATAACCGTCTGCGCGATCAGAAAAACCGGTGTGCCAAAGAACCGCGCAAACGCTTCTGCTTTGAGTGCAAACCAGTCGTTGCCAAACACCCGTCCTATATGAGGATGGGGCAGATGAAAGTGAATATGAGGCTTTTTTTGCTGCACTGGTTGAGAGCTATCTGTTGGAATATCTGGCATACATAAATGTCCTCTGCGCAATTAAATCCATTTGTTCTGGCTTGGCTTAAGATAGAGAAAAATACGGTCTTATGACTATAGGTGTTCCAGCTTAATCTAAAAACCTCTGTAATAAGTCATTCATCGTCTGTGCATCAGTGATTGGAGCTGCGTGACCTGCACCTGGAATTACGACCAGACTGCCATGTGCTAATTGCTGAGCCAGCTCTGCTGAATGCTCCTCAGTAATCATATCTTGCTCACCCGCCACAACCAGTGTTGGTATGTGGATCGATTGCAGATCCTCGAGTTCGAAGCGTGGCTCGGTTACCCACAACTGTGTGATGCCGGCTTCCAGTTCGCTCCACTCCTTGCCGGCGCCAGACCAGAATTTTTTTAGCCACTGCCGTAGGCCCGTTGCGCTCATTGTTTCCGTCGCGTCTTCCGCCAAGCCGGATGGATGAAAGTTAGCGCTGATGGCCACTATTTTGCGAACGCGCTGCGGCTGCTGATGCGCCAGGATTAAGGCAATAATACCGCCGTCACTCCAGCCGACAATATCAGTTTGGCGAATATTTAAATGGTCCAGCACCTGTAACACATCGTCGGCAAATAATGAGTAGCTCAGCGGTTTACCACCGAGGGTGGACTGACCATGCCCGCGGGTATCGACCAGAATGACTTGGCGCCCAGCCTTGATTAGAAAAGGAATTTGTGAAAACCAACTCAGGCGATTACTGAGACCGCCATGCAGCAACAGCACCGGCGCTCCTGTACCGTACACAACATAGAAAATACGTGCGCCATGCAGATGAATTTCACCTGATCGCCGAGGTGTGGATGCTGTTGTTTTCCAAGCCAAATAATAGGCAAAGTTTTTCAATATCGGCCAGAGTCGAGTCATCATTTGCTGACACAACAAAATGCAGCGCGGTTGAATCGATATAACGCAACAGACTTGCACATAATCAATGACCTGAGCCGTTATTTACCGAACATCTGGCGATAGCCTCCGGAAATCAGCGCCGACACATCAACCAGAATCGATAGCAGCGATGCCCTGCGCGGATACGCCAGATAGATACTACGCCAGCGTGGATTAAACTTGTTTTTATAATCGTGCAAACCTTTGAAATTGTAGAAACGATTACCGTATTGATAGATCAGACGGATGAGTCGTTCTTCACGCCTTGACCAGACCGTTTCACCCACGCCGGCCAGCGGTGCCACACCTAAATCGAACCATTGATAACCGGCCTGTGCAGCATGCTGAATCAGATTGACAAACAAAAAGTCCATCGTGCCATTCGGGGTGTCAGACAGATAGCGCATCAGATCAATTCTGAACTCTTCCCTATGGGTAAAATCGGGAGTGACACTGGCAAAGGCGACTATTTTCGCGTTGTGTTTAATCAAGGCAAAACTGCTGCAATGCGCGAGAAAATCACGCTGAAAACGCCCCAATGAAAAGCCCTTCTCTGCACCCTGCTGATCCTTCAGCCAAGCCGTGGAGACGGCTTGCAGTTCTTGCCATATGCTTTCCTCCAGCGGCAAGGTGGCTATTTCAAAGGATAAGCCTGCCCGCGCCCCATGATTGAGTGCACTGCGCCATTTCTGGCCTTTGCTACCGAGCAAACTAAAATCCTTCAGTTCTAAACTGGCGGTTTCACCCAGCTTTAGTAAGACAAATCCGGCATCTAAATAATGGTGCACATTCGCTTCATCCACCTGATAAAACACCGCGGTGCGATTGTAAGTGTCCGCCAGCTGACGGAATTCATGAATAGCATCGGCCAAATCGGCACTGGTTGCTGCCGCAGGATCACCCAAGGCAATCAGGTGATTACCTTTATGTCCGTACTGAATCAGCGCGGTTTTGTTCTGGTTGAAAAATAACGATTTATCACCAAGGTCAGTCAGGTACGAATAACCGGTGTTGGCCACCTCCTGATAAAAACGCTGGGCTTGGCGTAGCGCCTCTTGATCCGGCCGTTGCATACTGGCAGGCAACGGCATGGAAAACCATGTCCACCCCAGCCAGCCTAGGAAAGTCAGCAGCATAACAACCAGCACTCTGACATAACGCTCGGCAGCGGCTGTGTGGCGCCATTGACCCAGTTT
>DATERS010000062.1:0-3506 GCA_035271365.1 Thiopseudomonas sp. | reverse complement strand
CAGCATATTGTTAAAGGTTTGTACGGTAAAAGGCGTTTGCGTGGTTTGGTCACCACTGCCATTGAGGCCGACCACCAAGCCATAACCAATCAACTGGTTGGAGCGCACACCTTGGATACTGGCTAAATCTTTTAAGCGTTCCGCTTGCGCCACACCACTTAATAGCAGCGTTGCAAGGCAGGCAATCCAATATTTACGCATAGTCTGTCCTACCTTTAGAATGGGAATAGCGGGCTAAGAAAGAAACGATCCAACCAACCCGGTTTGCTGGCATTAGCAAAAGCGCCGGTGCCTGAATAGGTGATACGTGCATCGGCAATCCGTGTTGAGGAAACAACGTTGTCTGTACTGATATCGTCCGCGCGGATAATACCTGAAATGCGTACCAACTCATCGCCGGTATTGAGGGTCAACCACTTCTCTCCACGTACCGCAAGAACACCATTAGGGTAAACCTCAGCGATGGTCACAGTGATCGAACCGGACAAGCTATTGCTTTGCCCTGTTTGCCCAGAACCTTTAGTGGAGCGCTTCGCACCGTAACTGGTTTCCAGGCCCATTTTACTGTTGGTCATACCCAGCGCACTTAAGCCAGCAATAGGGTTTGCAGGAGCAACCGCCATACCTAGAATATTCGGCACACCAATATTAGTGTTACTGTCTTTTTGAATCTGTGAGTTAGCATTTTTACTGGCTTGGGTACGCTCATTCAGGCTAATGGTAATGATATCGCCGACACGGAATGCTTTGCGGTCGGTAAAGTAATTGGTATCAAAATCAGCCTGATAAATCGCACCGTTGTTTTGTGTGGCAGGCAGCGGCGTGCGCGGTAAAACTGGCGCATAGTAAGGGTCATTGGGCTTAGGTGGTATCGGCATACAACCGACCATCAGCACCGCTGCAACCAGACTGACCATCATTAAGGAACCTTTCATCGCACTACCCCCACCTAACTGTATTAAAGCTGCTGCGTGATAAAGGACAGCATCTGATCCGCCGTCGAAATCACTTTGGAGTTCATCTCATAAGCGCGTTGAGTGGTGATCATATTCACCAACTCTTCCACCACACTGACGTTGGAGTTTTCCAAAGTATTTTGCAGCACTGTACCCAGACCATTTAAGCCTGGCGTACCATCTTGCGGTGCACCACTGGCTGCAGTCTCTAAAAACAGGTTATTACCAATGGCTTCTAAACCGGCTGGGTTTACAAAGTCAGTGATTTGAATATTGCCGACAATCTGCGCCTGTGGATTACCTGCAGTCGTCACTGTTGCAGTACCGTCTTCGCCGACGGTAAAAGTGCGCACTTCTGGCGGTAACATAATGGCCGGCTCAAGGGCAAAACCATTGGAGGTGACCACTTGGCCGTCAGAACTCAGATGAAAACTACCGTCACGGGTATAAGACACGTTGCCATCAGGCATTAACACTTGGAAAAAACCGCGACCATTAATCGCCATATCCAAGGGCTGCTCAGTGGTTTGCAAACTACCAGCAGTAAAAATCTTTTGTGTACCGACAATGCGCACACCGGTACCGAGCTGCAAACCGCTGGGCAGCTCACTGTCTTGACTGGATTGCCCGCCGGGCTGGCGACGAATTTGATAAAGCAAGTCTTCAAACTCAGCACGGTCACGTTTAAAACCTGTGGTGGACACGTTGGCTAAGTTATTCGAAATAGTGGTGAGGTTCATATCCTGTGCGGATAAACCTGTTTTAGCGACCCAAAGTGCTGGAAGCATAGTGATTCTCCTCGAGCGCCGTATTTATGACGCTGCAATACCAAATGTGCTAGTTACTAACTTAGCTGCATAATCCGTGCCACTGCCGATGAGTTGTCCTCAGCAGTGCGCATCATCTTCACATGCAGCTCAAATTGGCGTGATAAGGACAGCATCGCGGTCATTTCCTCCACCGCATTGACGTTACTGGCTTCAGTAAAACCTGATATCACCCGCGCATTGGCATCCGCTTCAAAAGGCTGACCATCGCGGCCACGCACCAGACCATCCACGCCTTTTTCTAGATCTCGCGGATCAGGTAAAACCAGTTTCAAACGATCCACTTCAGCCATTACGCTAGGTGCTTCACCTAAAGCGCGAATACTGATGGTACCGTCTTGTCCAATTTCGACTTTTTGCTCAGGCGGTACAGCAATCGGACCGGCATTACCCAAGACCGGCAACCCCGAGGCCGTACGCAGCATACCCATTGCATCAACCTGCAAACTGCCTGTACGTACATAGGCTTCGCTGCCATCAGCCGCTTGCACGGCTAACCAAGCATCACCCACAGCGGCAACATCGAGGTCGCGGCCGGTTTCTTGTAATGAACCTGAAGTAAAATCAGTGCCGGGCCGCTCGCTCATGGCATAGGCACGCGCTGGCAATCCCTCACCAAATACCGGCATCGAGCGGGCTTGTTCAAAGTCACGCTTAAAGCCGCTAGTCGACACGTTGGCCAAGTTATTGGCATGCGCTTGCAGGGCTTTTGTATTGTGGCTTGCGCCTGTCATGGAGATATAAAGCATCTTGTCCATGGTAAATCCTCCGCGGTGGGCAATTGACGCCCGTTGCTATATATAAGGATTAATGCAAAGACTGTGCCAGCTAAAATCGAAGTGCTACGCCCATCGTCAAACCGCAGGCATAAAAAAGCGGCAAGAGCTTGCCGCTTTTAGAGGAATATACATCTGTACAGCGCAGTCGCTGTGTCAGCTTAAAGCTGCATCGCAACAATACCTGCAACAATACAGGCCACACCAATCATACCTTGCTTACCTAGACGTGAGTTAAACAGCAGGCGGTCCAACAGCACCGTACCCAACACACCTAAACCACCCCAGACTGAATACGCCACACCCAGCGGGATATAACGCACCACAAAGCTTAATAAAACAAAGGCACTGATAATGGCCAGCAACCCTGCTACACCCCAAACGACTTTCTGAAAGCCTCTTGAGCGCTTAACGCAATAACAAGCTAATAAGTCCAATGACACTGAACCAATCAATAAGGATACGGGGAGAATCATAGCGCCACCTCACCTAAGTGACCGACACGTACCGGCTGTGCTTGCTGACGCGCAGTAACCACAACAGGCTTCACTACAACTTTGGCGACAACTTGATCGCTCTCTTCTACTTCTGCAGGTTGACCCTTATCAAAGGTCACCAGCAATAAGCCGACCAGCATCAAGCCAATGGCAAACATCTCACCAATACTTAAATACTCACCAAACAAAACTACGCCCGCGATACCGATTAAGAACAAGCCTAAGCCTTCCCAAATCGCATAAGACACGGCCAGCGGAATATGCACAACCGCACGCGAAAACGCATAAAACGAAAATGAAATCATCAGTGCCATCAATAGATAGCCGAACACTGGTGAACTGGTTGAGGCGTATTTCATACCGACTGTACTGATAACTTCAGCGATCACGGCTAATGCCAACATAACCCAGTAATACATTTGAAACCCCTTGAGGGAATCTCTGAAAAAG
>DATERS010000061.1:0-4557 GCA_035271365.1 Thiopseudomonas sp. | reverse complement strand
TATCTGATTTATGAATACCGCCGTGAAACGGGCAATATCTGTCATGTCGCCATCACCCGTAAAAAAGATGACGGCGTCAGCTATCGCTTTATTAATGCGGCTTATAGCCCAGAGCTGTACTTTAATGACGAGCGTCAAGCTTACAGCTATGCAGAATTTACCGCCGGTTTACGCCAGCGTGGTATCGACAGTTCGCACCGCATTGATACCATCAGTGAATACCGCAGCATTATTCAGAACGACTTTAGCTTACTGAGCGGCAGCTTGCCGCGCGTTGAGTCGACCCGTATTCGACAAACTGCGCTGCGTTACAGTCTGGTGGAAAGCCCGCATCGTTTACGTCATATCGAAAAGCTGGTGTCGGCTGTGCATGCCAAAGAAGGCAAAATGGACACCTTGAAAACCATGCTGGCAGCGATTTTTGAGGATGAGGGCGTGGCATTACCCACCACTCAGATCAAAGGTGCACAAGTGCGCGAGTGGGTGCAGCGTGTACGTCAATCACGTCGTCTCAGCAGTCTTAATCAAGATGTCACCGGCATCAGTACGCAAGTGGATACGCTGAATACGCTTGAGCAGACCTTGTGGCAATTGCAGCCGCTGTTATTGGAAGATGCGAGCCAGCTTGAGCGTCAATGTGCTGATCAAGAGGCCGAGATTAAACAGGCTAAACGTGCACTGGATTTAAAAGAACAGCAGTACGATAGTCAGCGTCAGACGCAGAACGACCAGCACAGTCAAGTCAGTAGTCAGCTGGCGCAAGTTGAAACGGATCTCAACGATATTGAATTACGCTATGAGCAATTTACTCAGGCGGATATGCAAGGCTTAGAAAACGACGTTAATCAATTGCCTGAGTGGCGTGCTAAACGTGAAGAACTGGCTACGCACTTACAGTTGATGCGTGAAGCTGAGGGTGGTTCACGGCAGCGCTTTGAGTCGCGCAAGCTGGAACTGTCTGAACAGCTGAATGCCTTTGTCGAGAAGATGGGCCAGCAGCAGCATAAATTGCGCAATAGCGAACAAGAATTGCGTGCCCAGCAGGCGCAAGAACAACGTCAGCTGGAGCAGGAAGACCGCCAAAAGCAGCAACTGCTGAACGAAGACTATCAAGCTAAACATACGATTCTTATTGAGCAGCAAGCGGACAGTAAAGCCCGTTTAAATGCACCATTAATGACCGTGGAAGAGCAGCAAAATCTTGATGAAAAACAAGCGCGTATTGATGATGTGCAGCTGCAATTATCCGCGCAAGGTAATGATATTGAGCGTCTGCATGCAGCCTGTGAGCAGAGTAAAGCGCAGCAGCATCAACACTTAGATGCCATCAGTGCGCAGCGCAAAACCCTGCGCTTAGCGCAACAACGTTATGCACAGCTCAAGCTGCAGCAAGAACCTAAACTCGGCAGCTTGCGTCACTTTTTGCAGCAACAGATTCCGGATTGGCAGCACAGTGTCGGCAAGGTGATTCGTGATGATTTGCTGGAGCGCACTGATTTAGCGCCAAGGTTGCTTGAGTTGGTAACAGAGTCTGCCGAGTTAGACAGCTCGACTCAACAGCAGCTGTTTAATATGCAATTGGATTTAGCGGCGATTGAATTGCCGGTCTATGCGCAAGACGAGCAAGCATTATTAGCCGTGATTGAGCAGACGCTAACCGATATACGCAATATTGAGCAGCACTTGGGGGTCTTGGAAGCCGAACAAAAAGGCCTGAACAATAACGCCAAACATCAGCAGGAGCTGTGGTACAAGGCCCGGCAAAAACGCGATATCACCCTGACAGATTTAAACTTTGCCCGTGATGCCCGTCAGCGTTTAGTTGAGGAATATCAGCAACTGCAACAGCAGCGCAAAGTCAGCTTGCAAGAGCAGCTGCAACAGTTAGAGAAACAGCTGGAAACGCTGAAGTCTCAGCACAAAACTGCCGTGCATGAGCATGACAGTGCCTTTAAAACCATGTTGTTGGAATACCAGGCGGATTGGCAGCAGGCGCTGAATGTACTGCGTGAGCAGATTGCGCAGCTGGATAAAAACACCCAAGTAAAACGCCAAGAAACTGAGCAGCAAGTCCATGAGTTGCAAGTGGCGTTAGAGCAGGAGTTACGCGAGCAAGGGATTGATCCGGAAAAACTCAAAGAGATTGAGCTGCGTTTAAAAACTATTCGTCAGCAGGTCAATGTCACCGAAGAACGCCGCGATGAATTGGATGCTTACCGTCAATTTATGCGCGTGGATTGGCAGCAGCGTAAACCTGATTTACTCGGTCAAGAACGCTTACTTAAACAGCAGAAAACTGAACTGGCCGGGCAGCTTGCCGAGCATAAAGCCCAGTTTTTAGAGCAGAAGAAAAGCGCCATCACGGCGATTAAAGCCAGCGAAGCCAAGCTTGATCAGCAGCGCAAGCAGCGTGAACAGATAGTGCCGTTACTGAAGCAATTGGAGCAGTTTCCTAAACCCAGTGCAACGCTGGAGCTGACGCAGAGTACCGGTGATTGTACTGAACGTATTGAGCGCGCTCGCAGTGCCTTACAAGAAAAACAGCAGCTGGATCTGCAGCTTAAAAACACCATGCAAGTCTTTGAGCGCGAGTTGCTCAAGGATGCCGCGCAAGACTTTCTGGACATGTGGGGGCATCAGCAGCAGGCGATGGGGCTGACACCTTCACCGCAACAGAGCTTGGCCGCTTATCAGCAAATGCTGCGTATTTTGCAGGATCTACAATTGAGTTTGCTGGCGCAGGGCAGTAACTATGGTGCGGATCTGAGTACCTTCTTTGATGTGTTTAGTGATCTCAATCGTCGTATTAGTGCGCAAAGCCGACGCTTAAGTGAGGAGGTCACTGAGGAGTTTGTGCTGGAAGGCATCAGTAAATCAGAAGTGCGCATTCACTCCAGTATTGATGAGTTGGGCTTTTGGAAGCCGCTCAAGCGTTTTGCTAAGCTCTATCAAGAGTGGGAGCAAGATGCCGAACAGTTGCCCAGCGATGCCTATTTAGATGCACTGAATGCGGTGGCAGAGTTATTACGCAACGATCAACAGTTCTCTTTTGAGAGTTTATTGCGCTTAGAGCTGCATCTGAATGAAGGCGGCTCTGATCTGATTATTCGTAATGATCGTCAGTTATTAGAAGCCTCCAGTCACGGTATGGCGTACCTGATTTTATGTAAGTATTTATTGGCCTTTACTCGTTTGTTACGCGATAAAGCGCAGGTGACGATTCATTGGCCGATTGATGAAATTGGTACCTTGGCTTATCACAACGTGGAGAAGTTATTTAAAGCCTGTGAAAACAACAATATCTTTATTGTCGGCGCGTTTCCAAACCCTGAGTCAGACGTGCTGACACTGTTTAAAAATCGCTATTTAATTGAAAAAGATAATAAGAAAAACTCACATAGCCAGCTCAAGCGTATCGAGCCTCAACTCAGTCGTTTGTCACAGCGCTTATTGCAACACCGTCAGGAGATTGGCCAATGATGATGCAGCACGGTTATTTACTTGAGCAATTACTCAATGGCGCATTTGTCTGTGAAGTGAGTAACAGTGAGGCGTTTCGCCAGTTACAAAATGAGCACACGCGCGAAGAATTTGACCAGTATTTACGTCCACTCAATCGCCGCTTAGCCAGTAATCCTGAAGGCAGTGTTTGGTTTTTAGCCTGGCGTGAATTAAACCCGCCACTGCGTGAACAGTTATCCCAGCAATTTAAAGACACGCTGGACAGCCTCGTGCCGATGCTCAAGTTGCTGCAGCTGGCTCAAGAAACCTTAGGGCATGAAAATGTCCTGACCGCCAACGATATTCTCAATCGTCACGATATGGCCGCACGTATTGAAAACAACCCCAGCTTGCGTGAGCAGTTACAGGCCTTGGTGCAAACTCGTTTTTTCCAATCGCAAAGTGACGATGTCGGTGGTCAACTTAAGCAAGTGTTTGATCGTTTACGCAGCCATGGTTATCTGCATCAGCCGCATAAAGACCGTCACCATTATATTGTTACGGGCAAGATTGATTATCTCATTGATTTAACCCGCTTTATTCGTGAAGAAGAAAATATTTATATCGATGACGAGCTGCCACCCAGTCAAGAGGACCTGCTTGAATGAGTACCCTTGATTACCATAGCGAAGCCGTTAAAAAGGGAGTTGAGCGTTTAAAAATACTCGGCAGACACGGCGAGTTATTGATGCAGAGTTACTATGGTGTGGCTCCAGATGAAGCGCAGCTGGGCGCGCGTGCGATCAATCAACTGATGGATGCCAATATTATAGAGCGCTTGGGTGAGGCGTCCGGCTTAACCTTAAGTGATCCAGTGCGGCAGATGATTGTGCATCTGATCGCCGATGAGCAGCGGCGTAAAGTGAATGCCGATATCGGCGATTTTTTGCTGAATATTCGTAAGTTAGTCAGCAAGATTTATGACGCTGAAGGCAAGGGGAATTATCAGGGCAGCGCCTATTGGCAATCGCAGTTAGGCCAAGAAGTGGATGACTTAAACAGCCGTATTGCCACCGGGATTAAAAGTCTGTGGAATCGCCTTAATACCGACTTTGC
>DATERS010000060.1:0-46825 GCA_035271365.1 Thiopseudomonas sp. | reverse complement strand
TTTGGCGGAGGAGGTGAGATTCGAACTCACGGATAGTCGCCCATCGACGGTTTTCAAGACCGTTGCCTTCAACCACTCGGCCACTCCTCCCTTTCAATGGCGGCTATAATAGCGCAATATAATATTCTGTCAAACGTTTTTCAGTATTTTTATAAAAATAGTTGCTATGATGGTTGTCAGCACACTTAATCAGGAGTTTTATGATGCGTGAACAACAAAATTATTCGCTAAGACAAGCTACGACGGCCGATTCAGAAAGCAGTGCCGTTTTACGTAATACCTATGGCTTGCTTGCCCTGACATTGGCATTCAGTGGTGTAGTCGCTTATTTCTCACAACAAATGAATATGCCGCATCCAGGCTTAATGCTGACATTAGTTGGCTTCTACGGTTTGTTCTTTGCAACCATGAAGCTGCGTAACTCAGGCTGGGGCTTGCTAACAACGTTCGCGCTGACCGGTTTTATGGGATACACCCTAGGCCCGATTTTAAATATGTATATGAGCATGCCCAATGGTGCGAGCGTTATCAGCTCAGCCTTTGCCATGACCGCCTTTGTATTTACCGGTTTATCGGCTTACGTATTGATCACACGTAAAGATATGAGCTTCCTCAATGGCTTTATCACTGTTGGCTTCTTTGTCTTGCTAGCAGCAGTGCTTGCGAGCTTTATTTTTGAGATCTCAGGTTTACAGCTAGCGATTAGTGCAGGTTTTGTACTGTTCTCATCAGCGATGATTCTGTTTCAAACCAGCGCCATTATTCAAGGCGGTGAGCGTAACTACATTATGGCGACCATTAGCCTGTATGTATCCATCTATAACTTGTTCTTAAGCCTGCTCAGTATCTTGGGTTTTGCTAGCAACGATTAATAGATGCACAGCTGCTTGTTTAGCAAAGGGTTCTATTGGTCTACAATAGAACCCTTTTTTATTACCCATGTTTTTTGCTTTGCGCATCAATCATATTGACTCAAAGGCATGTTTTACATGCACTTTAATTACACAAGGATCTGTCATGATTAAAAAATGCTTATTTCCAGCTGCGGGCTACGGTACTCGTTTCTTACCTGCCACTAAGGCGATGCCAAAAGAAATGCTACCTGTCGTGAATAAGCCATTGATTCAGTATGGTGTTGAAGAAGCGCTGCAGGCGGGTCTTAAACAAATCGCAGTTGTTACCGGTCGTAATAAGCGTGCGATTGAAGACCATTTTGATATCAGCTTTGAAATGGAACATCAGATTTACGGTACAGATAAAGAAGAGTACCTGACGGGTGTGCGCCATTTAATCAGCGAGTGTACTTTTTCATATACTCGCCAGATTCAAATGAAAGGGCTAGGGCACGCGATTCTGACCGGCCGTACGCTGATTGGTGATGAAGCATTCGCTGTAGTACTGGCAGATGACTTGTGCATCAATATGGAAGGCGATGGCGTATTGCAACAAATGATTAAATTGTACAAACAGTTCCGTTGCTCAATTGTTGCCATTCAAGAAGTGCCCATGGAAGACACAGCTAAATACGGTGTGATCTCAGGCGAGATGATTCGCGATGATGTTTACCGTGTTCATTCTATGGTGGAAAAGCCTAAGCCTGAAGATGCGCCTTCAAACTTAGCCATTATCGGTCGTTATATTTTGACGCCTGATATTTTCGAACTGATTGAGCAAACCGAGCCAGGCAAGGGCGGTGAGATCCAAATTACTGACGCACTGATGAAACAAGCACAAGATGGCTGTGTAATCGCCTATAAATTTAAAGGCCAGCGTTTTGATTGCGGTAGTGTTGAAGGCTATATTGATGCGACAAATTTCTGTTATGAGAACCTGTATAAGAAAGGTGAGTAACAGTGCTGTATCTATGTGTTAACCACCTGAACTGGAGAATAGTGTATGTCCTATGATTTTGATTTATTTGTCATCGGTGCGGGTTCAGGTGGCGTACGCGCCGCCCGTTTTGCAGCCTCATTTGGCGCGCGAGTGGCTGTTGCAGAAAGTCGCTATTTAGGCGGCACCTGCGTCAACGTCGGTTGTGTACCTAAAAAGCTGATGGTGTATGCCGCCAGCTATCAGAATGATTTTAAACTCAGCCGCAGTTTTGGTTGGGATGTTGAAGCTAAGGGCTTTGACTGGACCACGCTGATTAGCAATAAGAATACTGAGATTGAGCGTTTAAACGGAATCTATGAAAAGCTGCTGGTGAACAGTGGCGTTAATCTGCTCAATGGCCACGCTAAGTTAGTGGATGCGCATACTGTTGATGTTGACGGTCAGCAGTATACCGCTGAGCATATTCTTGTCGCAGTCGGCGGCTGGCCGCAAGTGCCCGATATTCCAGGTCGTGAACATGCGACAGACTCCAACCAAGTGTTCTTCTTAAAAGAGCAACCTAAGCGCGTTCTAGTGATCGGCGGTGGCTATATCGCGGTTGAGTTTGCTTCGGTGTTCCAAGGTCTAGGTTCAGAGACACAGTTGGCGTATCGTGGTGATTTGTTTTTACGTGGTTTTGATAATGATGTGCGTGAGCATTTACATCAAGAATTGCTTAAAACAGATATGACACTGCGCTTTAACTGTGACGTGCAACGTATTGATAAACAAGCAGATAACAGTTTATTGATTACTTTCACAGATGGAAAAACCACAGAAGTCGATTGTATTTTCTATGCCACGGGTCGCCGTCCAATGCTGGATAATCTAGGCTTAGAAAACGTTGATATTAAGCTCAATGAGCAAGGTTTTATTGCTGTGGATGAGCTGTATCAAACCTCAGAAAGCAGTATTTTAGCCATTGGCGATGTCACAGGGCGCGTGCAACTCACGCCTGTAGCACTGGCTGAAGGGATGGCGGTAGCGCGACGCTTATTCCGCAATGAAGAGTACCGTCCAGTTGACTACGATTTGATTCCGACGGCAGTGTTTAGCTTGCCTAATATTGCCACAGTGGGACTCAGTGAAGAGCAGGCAAGGGCAGATGGCTTTGCTGTAGAGATCTTCAAAAGCAGCTTTAGACCGATGAAACTGAGTTTATCGGATCAGCAAGAACGCATCTTTATGAAGCTGATTGTTGATAAAGCCACTGACCGCGTATTGGGCTGCCATATGGTTGGACCTGATGCTGGTGAACTGATGCAGGGTATTGCCGTAGCCTTAAAAGCCGGTGCAACCAAGCAAGTGTTTGATGACACCATTGGTATTCATCCAACAGCAGCTGAAGAGTTTGTCACTATGCGTACACCCAGCGCTTAAACCAGGCTGGCGGTAACTGTTGAAATAGAAACGGCGCAGAATATGCGCCGTTTCTATTTGTCAGTACATTCTTTAACGGCAATGACAATCATTACTATTTGCTAGTGAAGCAATATCAGTGATTTGAGTGATCCATCGCGTCGCCATGCTGCTCAGCTGAGGTGCCAGCATCGCTGGATTTGATATCAACAATAATATCAACTTGACCGGCATGCTCAAATTGCAATGTCAGCGGCAGTTGTTCGCCAGCAATCAACGGTTTTTTCAGGTCAATCAGCATAATGTGGTAACCGCCGGGCTCAAGGCTGGCTTTGCCATGCGCGGGAACATCAATGGTATCGACTTTAACCATACGCATCACATCGCCTTCATGAATATGAGAGTGTAATTCAGTGACATCAGCAATAGAGCTGTCAGCGCTGATCAGGCGATCGGTCGTGTCGCCGTGGTTGTCGATAGTCATAAAGGCTGCGCCGACAGGCGCGGACGGTGGTAGCTCGCGTGACCAAGCTGCTGAGACTTGGATAGATGATTGCGTTGCTTCAGCAGTAGCAACTAGAGCGTGATGCTCGGACTCAGCATACGCTGGCAGTGATGCTGTCAGTGACAATGCAAATAAGCTAGCAGCAAGGGCGGTTAAACGCATAGAAAAAACTCCTGTAATTATTATTGCAAGGTAGCGGTTTTGAGAAAGCAATTTAGCACGCTGCAGTTCGCAAGTGACTGCGACATTGTGCAGCAGTCTGAATGTAAGACATATGTGTAGACCTGTAGTTCAGACCTTTCAATATAGTCGATTTAACATAATATTGATTATGGCATACTTGGATATATTCTAAATGGGCTGATTTTCGTCTGTAATCACGTCTAAGACGTTATTATCAACATCCATAGTATTATCAACGTAATCAGTCTTTAAGCCGCTTTCCATGCTCTCAAGCTCTCCTAGCAGTGAACTGAAGCTGACCCGTGAAGCATTGTTCATGGATTCGCTTGCCGCATCGCTAACGACCGTCTGCACTGTTGCGACCACGGCCTCTTGTTCTGTTGGATCATTAGCAACTGCTTGCAGCTCTTGTAACTCACTGTGATTGGGCAGCTCATCCAGTGTGCGCAAGTTAAAGTAATCTAGAAACGCTTTCGTGGTGGCCAACATCGCCGGCTTACCTGGCACGTCTTTATAACCGACGACACGTATCCATTCGCGCTCAAGTAAGGTTTTGATCAACTGTGCGCTGACGGCTACGCCACGTACATCTTCAATTTCACCCCGTGTAATCGGCTGGCGATACGCAATTAAGGCTAATGTCTCCAGCGTGGCGCGTGAATAACGCTGTGGCCGTTCTTCCCATAAACGCCCAACCCATGGTGAATACTCTGGCCGCACTTGCAGGCGAAAACCTGAAGCCACTTCCGTTAATTGATATGAGCGCCCTTTGCTATCCGCATCTAACTGCTCTAACGCTGCTTTGATTTGAGCTGTACTGGGCTGCATATCAGTATCAAATAGATCAGCTATACGCTCTAGACTTAAAGGCTTACCTGCAGCTAACAGCAAGGCTTCCAGCACATTAGAGAATTGCTGAACATGATTAAAATCCAGCTTATTCATCTATTTTAGCCCGCACATGGATCTCACTAAAAGCTTCGTTTTGCACTAATTCAATCAAGGATTCTTTAACCAGTTCTAAAATAGCCATAAAGGTCACAATCACACCTAAACGCCCTTCTTCTAAGGTAAATAAACGCGCAAAAGGCACAAAACTGCCATGGCGTAGCGCCTCAAGCACCTTACTCATGCGCTCGCGAGTCGATAACGTCTCGCGGCTGATTTGATGGCTTTCAAAGAGATTGGCGCGGTGTAAAACATTCGACATGGCTAATAACACGTCTGCTAAAGCAACATCCGCGACTAAACGCCGTGCACGCGCTTCAGGAGCGACCGCCTGGGCTAGAAACACATCACGGCCTATACGTGGAATATCATCCAGGTCTTCGGCGGCAACCTTGATGCGTTCATACTCTTGCAGGCGACGAATAAGCTCTGCACGGGGATCTTCTTCATCCTCAATGGTGCTGTATTTAGAGCGCGGTAATAGCATGCGTGATTTGATTTCAGCCAGCATTGCCGCCATCACCAAATACTCAGCCGCTAACTCAAGATGCACGGCCTTCATCAGCTCAACATAGCCCATATATTGATGAGTGATTTGCGCGACTTGAATATCAAGGATATCGATATTTTCTTTGCGAATCAGATACAACAGTAAGTCTAAAGGCCCTTCAAAGGCCTCGAGAATCACTTCAAGCGCGTCCGGCGGAATATATAGATCCAGCGGTAACGATGTCATAGCTTCGCCGTAGATTAAGACCTGCGATAACTGCTCCGCTGAGGGAACGATCGCCGCGCCCTGCTCTACAGATGCTGTAGCTATGACCTGCTCACTCATCAGTTACGAAAAGGTGCTGGGTCGCCACAGCCTTCACGTAAAACCTCAGGCTCTTCATCAACAAAGCTCACCACCGTTGACGCTTCAATACCGCCGTAACCGCCATCAATAATAAGATCAACTTGGCCTTCTAATAAGTCGCGAATCTCATAAGGATCGCTCAGCGGCTCATCGGCATCGGGCATAATCAAGGTCACGCTCATCAAAGGCTCACCCAGTTCAGCCAGTAACGCTTGAGCAATTGGATGACCTGGAACACGTAAACCAATAGTGCGACGTTTCGGGTGCATCAGCATGCGCGGTACTTCACGCGTGGCATTCAGAATGTAGGTATAGGGTCCTGGCGTATAGGCTTTAAGCAGACGAAACGCGGTGGTGTTGACCTTAGCAAACACGCCGAGCTCCGACAGATCTCGGCACATTAAAGTAAAGTTGTGCTTATCGTCTAAACGGCGAATACGGCGGATACGTTCCAGCGCACTTTTATCACCTAAACGGCAACCCAATGCATAGGATGAATCTGTTGGGTAAATAATGACACCACCCTTACGAATTACCTCCACTGCTTGTTTGACTAATCGGTCTTGCGGGTTTTCCGCATGAATTTGGAAAAATTTCATAGCCATGTCCTCATGGTTAAAAGGTTATATCTGTATCTGTGGTGGTTCGATCAGCGGCGTTAAATCATCCGGTACTGCTCGATAACGTCCCAGTTCAGACCACTGACGGGGTAAGTGAAAATCACTACCTGCCGTGACTTTTAAATTAAACTCCCGGGCTAAAATCGATAAAGTGCCAACCTGCTCAGCGGGTTGCATGCCATTAACGACTTCAAGAGCATGCCCGCCAGCATTGACAAAATCCTGTACTAAACGTCGGCGCTTGGTGCGTGTAAATTTATAATGGTACAGGTGCGCTAAGCTAATCGATGCTTTAGCGGCAAGGAGTGTGGCGACGGTCTCCTCTAGCGATGGCCAATGCTGTTTAACATCGCCAATTTTCCCAGAACCCAGCCACTTATGAAAGGCTTCGGTATGATCGCGTACATGACCCGCCGCTACCAAAAACTGGGCAAAGTGCGGCCGTGCCGGAGCATTGGCGCTATCGCCCAGCGCAGATTGTATAGCTTGTGCACCCTCGAGTGCGCCAGGAATACCTTTAGCCGCTAAACGCTTGGCGATCTCTTCAGAGCGCAACCAACGTCCAGTATGCAATGCTTTGGTTGCTGCAATAATCGCAGGATCATCCAAGGCAAAGTTATAGCCTAAAATATGAATGGTGGCACCACCCCAGACACACGACATCTCAATGCCGTTAACCAGTTGTATACCCAACTCGTCTGCGGCTTGATGCGCTTCAGGCAAACCTTCGATGGTGTCATGATCTGTGAGGGCAAGAACTTTCACGCCATACTCATGCGCTCGAAGAACTAACTCGCGCGGTGTAAGAGCACCATCTGAGGCTGTACTGTGACAATGTAGATCTATATCCATTTTCAATGCTTACGCTTGCGGCTGTGTTTGCTATTATGCCGTTTCCTTTCTGTTATGGCGCGTACTGTGAAACAATTACTTGATTTTATCCCACTTATCTTGTTTTTTATTGTCTTTAAGCTGGAACCACGTGATGTTGAGCTGGCTGGACAGGTCTTTTCGCTAGGAGGCATCTTTAGCGCAACAGCAGTATTGATTATCAGTTCCGTAGTGGTCTATGGCTCTTTATTTGTAATCAACCGTCGCCTTGAAAAAGGCCAATGGTTAACTTTGTTCGGTTGTTTGTTTTTTGGCGGTTTAACTCTCGCCTTCCACAGCGAAACATTTTTAAAGTGGAAAGCACCGGTGGTGAACTGGTTATTTGCCCTAGGTTTTGCTGGCAGCCACTTTATCGGTCAGCAGCCCTTAATTAAACGGATTATGGGCCATGCCGTTAATTTGCCTGATCGAATCTGGACCCAGCTGAATATCGCTTGGGTTATATTCTTTATCATCGCAGGTTCAGCCAACTTATTTGTGGCCTTTACCTTCCATGAGATCTGGGTCGACTTTAAAGTGTTCGGCAGCTTAACCATGACCGTTCTGTTTTTAATTGGCCAAGGCGTATTTTTGGCTAAGCATATGAAAGATCTGCCTGAGAAGCCTAATAAGGAGTTATAAAACATGCTCTATGCAATTATTGCGACAGATAAACCTGATAGCTTAGCTCAGCGCATGGCTGCGCGCCCTGCTCACTTGGCTCGCCTTGAGGCACTGCAACAAACTGGGCATTTGGTTTTAGCGGGTCCACACCCTGCAGTGGATAGCAGTGATCCTGGTGCTGCGGGCTTTACCGGTAGCCTCGTAGTGGCTGAGTTTGCGTCATTGCAAGCGGCGCAAGATTGGGCCGCAGCTGACCCGTACTGTGCAGCAGATGTTTATGCCAGCGTATTGGTTAAGCCGTTTAAGCAGGTGTTTCCGAGTTAATAGCGTTTTACATACAGTCAGTTGAGGGTAGTTAACAGGTAATGGGCTCTATTTTATTAGTGGATGATGATCAAGAACTCAGTGAGCTGCTGATTAACTGGCTGACGCAAGAAGGCTTTGTGATGCATGCCAGTTTTGATACACAAAGTGCGCGCGAGTATTTAGACAGCTATCCTGAGCCCGATGCGGTGATTTTGGATGTGATGCTGCCCGATGGTAATGGCTTGCAGCTGTTACGTAAGATCCGCGCAGAGCATCCACAATTACCCGTACTGATGCTTTCAGCACGAGGCGAACCTACTGATCGCATTATCGGCTTAGAACTCGGTGCCGATGATTACTTGGCTAAACCCTGTGATCCGCGCGAGCTGACTGCCCGTCTACGCGCGGTATTGCGGCGCAGCGTCACTCACCCCACAGCAACGCCAAGTGTGATCACTGTGGGTGATCTGCAGTACAGTCCAGCGCGCGGTGTCGCTAATATCAATGAGCAAGAAGACATTGATCTGACCTTATCTGAAGGCCGTATTTTAGAGGCGTTACTGGCTACACCCGGCGAACCTATCGAGAAGCAACAGTTAGCGCAGCTGGCACTGGATCGTAAATTAACCCTATATGACCGTAGCCTTGATATGCATATCAGTAACTTACGCCGAAAACTTGGCCCGCATGCGGGTGATAAGCCCCGTATTGTGGCGTTACGTGGCCGTGGTTACTTTTACAGCCTCTAAGTTTACCCTTTCTTTACATCGTCTTGACCGCAGTTGACACTGACTTAGGCATACTAGAGTCATTCCGCAATCGGCGGACCGATGATTTAAGGAGAAGCACCATGCGAATTAAAATGACTGCAGTTCTACTCAGCGCCCTGTTACCTTTAAGTGTCTGGGCAGCGCCTGAGCAAGCAGGCTCAAAACAATCTGCTGCTAAGCAAGAGCAAAAAGCAGAGTGGCGTCACGGCAAAATGCAAGAGCGCCAATCGGCTTGGTTTGATCGTCTCGAACTCACGCCAACTCAGCGTGAAGCCTTTCAAGCAGAAATGAAAGAACATTGGGATCAGCAAAAAACAGCTCGAGATGCGCACCACGAGAAGTTACGTGGGCTGTTAGATGATAAGCAGCGTGCAGCTTTTGATGAAGACACGAAAAAGATGCACGACAAGATGAAAAACCGTATGCACAAACACGATCAGTCAAAACGCTCAGGCGAGTATAAGCACGGCAATCGTGCAAACTCTGCAGAGTAATCACTTCACCCCAAGCGGCTCACTGCATTGTTGAGCCGCTTTTTTATTAGGACAATCATGATGCGCTCATTATTTTGGAGAATACTTGGCGCTTTTTGGTTGGCCTTAGGCCTGATGGGCGCCCTCACCTATCTACTGGTACGCCTGTTTAATCAAGATGACTGGATCTTAAATCACCACCCTGGCTTAAAAGATTTTGCTCCAGCCTGGCTCAGCCTGTATGAATCAGGCGCAACTGAACCGGCCCTCTACTACCTGCAACAACAAAAACGCCGCTACCGCATTGAAACTCAGGTTTTTGATGACAATGGCTTATCGCTTGGTAGAGCACTGTCTTCACGCTCACAAGCCTGGGAGGCTAAGCGTGATCTGCAACACTTGCCCTGGCGGCGTATTACTCAGGAAGTAACAGACAGTCATGGCCGCAGCTATTTGTTTGTTTACCGTATTGCTCACAGTGAATTGGGCGCATGGCAGCGTAATAATGGTTTACGACCACTCAGCGCCCTAGCCATTACACTGCTGGTCCTGACGGCTATGAGTTTACTGCTGACATTATCCATTACCCGTCCGTTAAGTCGTTTGCGCGATGCCGTGCACGATCTGGGTGAAACCACCTATCAAAAAGATGATTTGAGTCAGCTGGCCAGGCGCCGTGATGAGCTTGGCGTACTTGCTGGCGACTTCAATAATATGGGCCAGCGCTTGCAGGGCCTGATTAAAAGTCAGCGACAATTGTTGCGTGATGTCTCGCATGAGTTGCGCTCACCACTGGCGCGACTGCAAGTTGCTTTGGCCTTGGCTGAGCGCGGCGACGATGAGCAGCGTACGGCGTTATGGCCACGCTTGCATCTTGAGTGCGAGCGCCTCAACGGTCTTATTGATGAGATTCTTACCCTGGCGCGCTTGGATCAAGTACAAGCGCCTAAGCAAGCAATACCCATTGATGATTTGCTACATAAGCTACGTGATGATGCCACCTTGCTGATGCCCGAGCAACGCATCGAGATTAGCGGAGCGCAAGGCTGCAATTACTTAGGTTGGCCGGAGCTGTTACAGCGAGCATTAGATAACTTACTGCGTAATGCATTGCGCTTCAACCCGCAGTCACAGCCCATTCAAATAGAGGTGAATCAGCAAGCAACACAGTTAACCCTGAGTATTCGAGATTACGGACCGGGTGTCAGTGATGAATGGCTGAGCCAGTTGGGCGAGAGTTTCTTTCGTGTGCCGGGTCAAGCGCAACAAGGCTATGGCTTAGGACTGGCCATTGCTAAACGATCCATAGAGCAGCACGGCGGGCAACTCACCTTCAGTAATCATGCTGAAGGTGGTTTTATTGCTACTGTGCAACTGCCCGTACTCGATTAAAGAGTTATGACTGCTGCGGCCATGCCTGTACAAAAGGCGCCGGATCAACCGCTGGTGGGTTACGCAAAGCATTAATGGGTGTACCTAAGTACATATAGGCAACCACTTGCTCGTGAGGTTGCAAGCCTAATCCTATATTAATCAGCGGTGTTTCTGCAACAAAGCCAGTGCGCCATACAGCTCCAACACCTTGGGCGTGTGCTGCTAATAAGATGTTATGTGCAGCGCAACCGGCAGTGATCATTTGCTCATGAGCGGGTACTTTTTCATGCTCGGTAATGGTTGCAATCACCAGCAGCAATAAAGGTGCCCGTAATGGCATGGCTCTGGTTTTTTCAATCTGTTCATCATCAGCCTCTGGCGTTGTGCTGAGTAAACCCTGAACAAATAACTCACCTAAAGCTTTTCTGTCATCGCCTTCTACAGTCAAAAAACGCCAAGGGCGTAACTGGCCATGATCCGGCGAGCGAAATGTAGCGCGTAGCATCAGATCAAGTTGTTCTGGGCTTGGAGCAGGTTCTCGCAGGCGCGGAACTGATACACGCTTTAATAAAAGATCAATGGCATCCATCGTCTGGCTCCTCAGTGATTTTAAAAGGCTTGTAATGATTCTTAATTAGAAGACTATATTATAAACAACTGCAGGCTAATAACCAAGTGTAACAGTTGGTTATTAGCCTGCAGGGCTGCATAACAAGACGCATATATACATATTGTTTTAAGCCACTCGGTCAGGACTGATACCAGGCTGTAATGGTGGCTCTAACGGTGCTAAACCATGCGCTGCACGTGCATCATCACAACGCTGATTGTGCACTCCATGCTCCCAAGAGGCTTGAAAGTCTTGGCAACTTGATGAGCGGTTTTCATACATGGTACAACGCACGCCCTCGCCCACACTACCCAATAAAGCGCTGCAGCGTGCTGGTTTACGATCTGTGCCTATCATTGCCACAAATGTAGAGTTAATCGGCACGACACGATCATCAGGTACAGTTCCGCCTGCCGATTGGCATTCACCCCAGAAAAAAGATACTCGAAAAAAAGCGCAACATGCGCCACAGGTTAAACAAGGATTGCTATCTGACATGAGAGCTATTAACCGTAAAGTACCGACCCAGGCCGGTGAGCTATAAGTTTAACGCGTATTAAGATATCTCGTAAATCTATTTTTACGCTATAACAACCTAAGAATATAGACTTAGGACTAGTGATAAAAAATGATATTATCAATAAGTATATAGTGTTATATTCGCTGTTAGTTTGACGGTATTTCTTATGTGAATTGCTTTTATGGATGAATTTAGCAATGAATAAAAAGGTGTTTATTTTTTCTGATAATAAAAGTACTCGAGAATATTTATTACGAGTTTTAGGCTATATATTTATTGTTCCAGTGATCGCCGTAGGCATATATATCGGCAGTTTCTCTTACACCCTGCTATGGCTGATTCCTTACAGTCTGATATACCCACATTTAGTTCAGCTAATAACACTTAAGTTTCAGCATAGAAACCCCATAGTATTCTACAAATTGAGAATGATGCTCGATGCGTTGCATACAGGCGCTATAGCAGCATTTATTGGCTTTGCGTTAATCCCTTCTTTGCTGGGGTTTATTGTTATCGTTTTTAGTGCGCTAATGATAGGTGGCATACGTTTAATGCTGCCCATCTTTATTGCTGCAGTCGCAGCGGCGGGCCTAGGATGGCTTATCTTTCAACCCATTATTATGCTGGAAACTCACTTGCTCGTTGCAGTGCTCAGTGTGCTTCTGGCAGGCTTATTTATTTGCTTGACCGCCTATTACGTACATTTTAGAAGCATTTATCTCGATAAAGTACAGTGTGGTATTCAGCGAGAACAAGAAAAACTCATAGGTTTAACTCAAGACGTAGCTAAGTATTTGTCGCCGCAAATTCGAGAAACAATACTCTCTGGAAAACGCACTGTTAAATTAGAAACTCGACGCGAAAAAATAACAATATTCTTCTCAGATATTAAAGATTTCACCATACTCGCAGAAGAAATGGAAGCCGAAGCTTTAACCGACTTACTCAATCACTACCTGAATGAAATGTCCAATATTGCAATCAAACATGGTGGCACCATCGATAAGTTTATTGGTGACAGTATTATGATTTTCTTTGGCGATCCGACCACTGGGGGTGTAAAAAAAGATGCGCAAGCAGCTTTATCGATGGCCATTGAAATGCGTGAGAAGCTGAAAGTATTGCGGCAGCATTGGCATACACAAGGCATTGATGGCCTACTCGAAGTACGTATGGGGATCAATACCGGCTACTGCACTGTTGGCAATTTTGGTGCAGATACGCGAATGGAATACACCATTATTGGTCGAGAAGTAAATCTGGCCAGCCGCTTAGAAAGCGCGGCTGACGTTGGTGAAATACTTATTTCCAATGAGACTTACTCGCTAACCAAAGATTTTATTATGGCTACCGATCATGGAGAAATCACAGTAAAAGGTTTTTCGCGACCAGTACAGACGTTCCAAGTGGTCGATTTGCATAGCAATATAGGCTTTAAAAGCAGCTATATTGAACATGAAACGCCTGGTTTTTCTATGTATTTAGACACGAACAATATTAAAAAACAGGATAAGGAGCAGGTTATTTATGCTCTTAAAGATGCAGCAGAACGTCTACGTCATAAAAAGCTTATGTGAGTA
This sequence comes from Thiopseudomonas sp., assembly GCA_035271365.1. Classification (GTDB taxonomy): domain Bacteria; phylum Pseudomonadota; class Gammaproteobacteria; order Pseudomonadales; family Pseudomonadaceae; genus Denitrificimonas. The sequence goes on along the minus strand of DATERS010000060.1, from coordinate 33,355 downwards.
ATTTAAGCACTGCATGCTCATCAAAAGGCCAATACAACTCTTGGCCATTATCCACTCTACGTAAAACTGGGATTGTCAGCGCATAGCGCTCAAGCCATTGCGGCGAATCAATAATATCTAACAATTCAACCACTAAACCTTGTGCGACAAAGGACTGTAAAACCTGTTCAGCATCTTCACATAGATGGCAACCTAACGTACCAAACAACTGACAATGGGCTTGCATATTGACTCGCTAAAAATTAATAATTTATAAAAACACGCTAAAATCAGTTAAAAGGCATAAAAAAGAGCCTAATTTCAGAATAAAATTATATATATTCCGGATTGTGCGATACTTGACTGATCTTAGTGCTAGAGGCTTTTTTATATGTTAGGTTCATGAGCAGTACACCCTATTCTACTAAAACAGAAACCATTAAGATCGATGGCGTAAATGATCTAGTGATTTGTTCCTTACTCGACAGGCAACAATTTTATGACCCAAAAGGCGCCGCTTCACGGCTGGGTATTTGTTCAGCATCGTGGTCCTTATTTGGCATGCTTTGGCCTTCTAGCATCCATCTAGCCAGTGCTTTAGCTTTACGTCCTGTTAATCCTGATGAGAAAATTTTGGAAATTGGCTGTGGTCTCGCCTTAGCCAGCTTAGTCGCTCACCGTAGGGGCGCCAATATTACCGCATCAGACCGTCACCCTACAGCTAAAATATTTCTGCAAGAAAACCTGCGCTTAAACAATTTACCTAAGCTCCCTTTTCGACATGGTCAATGGGGTGAGCATCCAACACCATCGCTCGATGATACAGGCGCAGCATTGCTCAATGAAAAGTACGACCTTATCGTAGGCAGTGACTTATTGTATGAGCCAGATATGCCCAATGCCTTAGCGCGTTTTGTGAATAGCCATGCTGCTGAAAAGGCTGAGGTTTGGGTTACTGATCCGAATCGTGGTTATCGCCCTGCCTTTAATCGCAAGATGAAAACGCTTGGTTTTGAATTGAGTTCAGATAATGTCATTATCGAGAGCGATCCAGACGGCGAAGAATACCGTGGTCGCTTATTAATTTATAACCGCAACTGAGCTCAGCAAACTTTATCAGCCATGATTGATCTAAATCGTGCTTGAGTCAAACGCTTTGTCAGCAGCACCTTGTACAGTTAATAAATATTTAGACATAAAAAAAGGGTGACCGAAGTCACCCTTTTTTAGATCACAAAGAACTTAGTTCTTGCTCTCTTGTGCAGCGCGGATCAAGTCACCTAAAGTGGTTGGACCTGCAGCAGCTGTTGTATCTGTTTCTTGCTTACGCAATTCTTTGATTGCATCTTTATCATCTTCAACATCTTTAGACTTGATAGACAAGTTAATGACGCGAGACTTACGATCGATGTTGATGATTTTCGCTTCAACTTCGTCGCCTTCTTTCAGAACGTTACGTGCATCTTCTACACGGTCACGGCTGATTTCAGATGCTTTCAATACTGCTTCGATGTCGTCAGCTAACAGGATGATTGCACCCTTAGCGTCAACTTCTTTAACAGTACCAGTAACGATAGTGCCTTTCTCGTGCTCTGAAGCGTAGCTTGAGAACGGATCGTCTTCTAGCTGCTTGATACCCAGTGAAATGCGCTCGCGCTCTGGATCAACAGACAGGATAACAGTTTCCAGCTCATCGCCTTTCTTGTAGCGACGAACAGCTTCTTCGCCTACTTCATGCCAGCTGATGTCTGATAAGTGCACTAAACCGTCAATGCCGCCGTCTAGGCCGATAAAGATACCAAAGTCAGTGATTGACTTAATAGTACCGGAAATTTTATCGTTCTTATTGAACTGGCTTGAGAAATCTTCCCATGGGTTAGATTTGCACTGCTTGATACCCAGAGAAATACGACGACGCTCTTCGTCAATGTCCAGAACCTGAACTTCAACTTCATCACCAACCTGTACAACTTTAGATGGGTGAATGTTTTTGTTAGTCCAGTCCATTTCTGAAACGTGAACCAAACCTTCAACGCCTTCTTCCAACTCAGCAAAGCAACCGTAGTCCGTCAGGTTAGTTACGCGTGCATTAACACGAGTACCTTCTGGGTAACGGGCTTTGATTGCTACCCATGGATCTTCGCCCAACTGCTTCAGGCCTAAAGATACACGGTTACGCTCGCGGTCGAATTTCAATACTTTAACGTCAATCTCGTCGCCAACGTTAACGATTTCGCCTGGGTGCTTAATGCGCTTCCAAGCCATATCAGTAATGTGCAACAGACCATCAACGCCACCCAGATCAACGAATGCACCGTAATCTGTAAGGTTCTTAACGATACCTTTAACTTGTTGACCTTCTTGCAGGTTCTCAAGCAGTGCTTCGCGCTCAGCGCTGTTCTCTGCTTCCAGAACGCTACGACGTGATACAACAACGTTGTTACGTTTTTGATCAAGCTTGATAACTTTGAACTCAAGCTCTTTGCCTTCTAAGTGTGTCGTGTCGCGAACAGGACGTACGTCTACCAGTGATCCTGGTAAGAACGCGCGAATACCGTTCACATCAACTGTAAAGCCACCTTTAACTTTACCGTTGATAACACCCATAACCACTTCTTCAGCGTTGAAAGACGCTTCAAGAACCAGCCATGACTCAGCACGTTTCGCTTTCTCGCGGGACAGTTTGGTTTCACCAAAGCCATCTTCTACCGCGTCAAGTGCAACGTGAACTTCGTCACCAATCTTGATGGTCAGTTCGCCTTGCTCATTGTAGAACTGCTCAACGGGGATAACGCCTTCTGATTTCAAACCAGCGTGTACTGTTACCCAATCACCATCAATATCAACAATTAAACCAGTGATGATTGCACCGGGTTGCATGTCTAGGGTTTTTAGGCTTTCTTCAAAAAGGTCTGCAAAGCTTTCGCTCATGTTTAATCCTGCTGATCGAGGGCAAGAATCTGCCCAAATCCACATTCCAGATATAATGTGGTCTTATTAATAAGTTGAATACATGACAGCCATTATCTGGAGGCTACCCATGATCCTTTTAGAGCTAAACCACATTATTATGGCTTACTCTGATTATCCAGCTAAACTGCGCACGGCAACTTCACTGAGAATTCTTTCTAGCACCTGCTCGATGGTCATTGTCGTTGATTCTAAGATGATTGCATCATCTGCAGGCTTCAACGGAGCAATGGTACGGTTGGTGTCACGCTCATCACGCGCACGAATCTCTTCAAGCAGACTGGTAAGCGTAACAGATTCACCTTTGTCCTTCAACTGCAAATAACGTCTGCGTGCACGCTCTTCTGCGCTGGCGGTTAAAAATACCTTTAATGGTGCGTCAGCAAAAACCACAGTACCCATATCACGACCATCGGCAATCAAACCAGGCGCTTGACGAAAGTCGTGCTGGCGTCGTAACAATCCGGCACGTACCGCGGGTAAAGCAGCAATTTTCGATGCAAAAGCACCGACGGCTTCACTACGAATAGTGTCGGTTACATCGTCATTTTCAAGAAGGATACGCTGTGCGTTACTTTCACCATCCAGCACAAACTGCACATCTAAAGCTGTAGCTAATGCTTCTAAGGCAATTTCGTCGTCCAAAGCCACATTGTGTTTTTGTGCAGCAAGAGCCAGTACGCGATACAGCGCACCTGAATCCAGTAAGTGCCACTGCAACTTTGCAGCGAGTAAACCGGCAACGGTACCTTTACCTGAACCGCTGGGTCCATCTATGGTGATCACTACGGCATCATTCATACTTGCCCCTCTTCAGCGACATGCATGCCGACTTGCTTGCACAGCGCTAAGAAATTCGGGAATGAAGTGGCGACGTGGACACTGTCATGAATACGGATCGGTGCATTCGCGCGTAAAGCAGCCACACTAAAGGACATGGCAATACGGTGATCACCGTGCGCCCAGACTTCACCGCCACCCATTTGGCCACCTTCAATAATAATACCGTCGGGTGTGCCTTCGGCATGAATGCCCAAGGTGGTTAAGCCGTCGACCATCACTTGAATACGGTCAGATTCCTTCACGCGCAACTCTTCCGCACCACGCAAGACAGTACGACCTTCTGCGCAGGCTGCGGCAATAAACAGCACAGGGAACTCATCAATAGCTAACGGCACTAACTCGAGTGGTATCTCGATACCTTTTAAGCGCGCACTGCGTACACGAATGTCTGCCACCAGTTCGCCGCCGACTTCATGCACGTTTTCTAGGCTTAAATTAGCGCCCATCAACTTTAAGATATCAATAATACCGGTGCGTGTTGGGTTGATGCCCACATGCTGCAGAACCAGTTCGGAGTCAGGTGCAATACTGGCTGCAACCATAAAGAACGCGGCTGAAGAGATATCTGCAGGAACTTCAATATGAGTGCTGGTTAATTGATGATTGGCTTCAACTTTGGCTGTCGCACCACGCACTTCAACCGGGTAACCAAAACCACGTAACATGCGCTCAGTATGGTCGCGGGTTGGTGCGGGCTCAGTCACTGAGGTTTCACCGCTGGCGTACATACCGGCCAATAGTAGACAAGATTTCACCTGTGCACTGGCCATCGGCATATCATAGTGCATACCGGTTAAGCGCTGTCCGCCACGTAACGTCAGCGGCGGGCGCCCTTCTGCTGCAGTTTCAATCACAGCACCCATTTCACGCAAAGGTTTAGCGATACGGTTCATCGGGCGCTTTGATAAGGATGCATCACCCGTTAGGGTGCTATCAAACGGCTGGCCGGCTAAAATGCCCGACAACAGACGCATAGTTGTTCCAGAGTTACCGACATAAATAGGACCCGGTGGTGCTTGCAAACCATGTAAGCCAACACCGTGAACAACAACGCGGCCATTTTCAGGACCTTCAATCACCACACCCATATCGCGGAATGCTTGAATCGTGGCCAGTGCATCTTCGCCCTCAAGAAAGCCTTCGACTTCGGTGATGCCGTTAGCTAATGAGCCCAGCATAATGGCGCGGTGTGAAATGGACTTGTCACCGGGCACACGAATGGTGCCATTGACCTGCCCGCCGGGGCTGGCTAAAAAAATTAGATCATTATCAAGCATGGTTTTCACATAGGCCCTTTGGGCTAAAATTGTACTGAAATGTTCGCGAGCTACACGTGCGCGGGTAAATACACCAAGCAAGTGACGCCCATCTTCTTCGGCAATCGCATTGCGCAAGGCATCAAGATCCTCACGGTACTGGTCCAACTGCTCTAACACAGCTTCACGGTTGGCCAGAAATATATCGTGCCACATCAACGGATCACTACCAGCAATGCGGGTAAAGTCACGAAAGCCGCCGGCGGCATAGCGGAAAATCTCTAAGTTTTCGCTACGCTTTGCCAATGAATCCACCAAGCCAAAGGCTAATAAATGTGGTAAATGACTGGTGGCAGCCAGCACGCGATCATGCTGCTTAACGCTCATGTTTTCCACGTCAGCGCCTAAACCTTGCCAGAGCTTTTTTACGCATAATAAGGCGTCAGGATCAGTCTGATCATGGGGCGTCAGTATGACTTTATGATATTTAAATAAATCAGGGTTGGCTGCTTCAACACCGCTGCGCTCAGAGCCAGCAATCGGATGTCCGAGAACTAGCAGTGGCGGCAGATAACCAAATGCGTCGTGGGCAGCAGCCAGCAAGTGGCCTTTTACGCTGCCAGCATCGGTAATAATCGTTTGATCCAGCTTGAGTGCTGCCAGCTGAACTAACAAGCCTTTTAAAGCTAAAACAGGCACTGCCAACATCACTACATCAGCACCACGACAGGCTTCGGCCAGCTGTGTGGTGCAGCTGTCGACAATACCCAGTTCTATAGCACGCTGGCACGCTTGCTTATTTAAGTCGACGCCAACCACTTCACTTGCTAAGCCCGCTTCGCGTACACCTTTAGCAAATGAGGCGCCGATGAGTCCTAAGCCAACCACGACCAAGCGATTCACCAGCGGTGCTGAAGTGAGCGTTGTTTGCATATTAAGCCTGCTGTAAAACCTGAGTTAACACATCTAGAAAACGTTGGTTTTCTGCTTGGGTGCCAATGGATACACGTAAAAACGTTGGCATGGCATAACCTGCTACGGGGCGCACAATCACACCCTGCTCAAGCAACGCTTGGTTGATTGGTGCCGCATCACGATTAAAATCAACCGCAATAAAGTTACCGCGCGAAGGCAACCAAGATAGACCCAGCTGTTTAAAACCGTCTTCCAACTGCTGCATACCTTGCGTATTCAGCGTGCGACTGCGCTCTAAATAGTCGGTATCTTCTAGTGCTGCACATGCGGCGACCAAGGCAAGACTGTTCACGTTAAATGGCTGACGAACACGATTTAATACGCCGGCAATTTCTTTTGATGAAATCGCATAACCCACGCGTAAAGCCGCTAAGCCATAAGCTTTAGAAAATGTGCGTGACACCAACAGATTGCTATAGCGACTTAAATAATCCATACCATCGGGTAGATCACTATCCGCAGCATATTCAATATAAGCCTCGTCCAACACCACCAACACATTCTTCGGCACTTTGCTCAAAAACACATTCAGCGCGGCTTGGTTAAACCAAGTACCGGTTGGGTTATTTGGATTAGCGATAAAGATCACACGAGTATTATTATCAATTGCCGCTGCCATCGCATCCAGATCATGGCCGTAATCTTTGGCGGGTATTTCACGGCACTCAGCGCCGGAAGCCAGCGTGGCAATCGGATAGACAGCAAAGGCATGTGCACTAAATATCGCGTTACGCCCCGGCGCTAACCAAGCACGTGCCACCAACTCAAGAATATCGTTGGAGCCATTACCTAAAGTGATTTGCTCTGGCTCAACCGCATAGCGCTCGGCTAACTTGGTTTTAAGTGTAAAGCCACTGCCATCCGGATAACGAGTCAACTCGGGCAGTGCTTGGCTAATCGCCGCACACACCTTTGCACTGGGACCAAGAGGATTTTCGTTGCTGGCTAATTTAATAATATCAGCAGGATTGAGACCCAATTCCCGCGCTAACTCTTCAACGGGTTTGCCGGGTACATAGGGAGATAACTTCTGGACACTGGGTAATGCCGCAGCTAAAAATTCACAGCTCATTTACGTTCCTCAAACAATCGGCTGCCGCTGTTTAAGCGGCAGCTATAACACGGTTAGAGAACAGCGTTGGGGTAGGAACCTAAAACCTTTAAACCAACAGCTTCTTGAGTAATACTTTCAAGCGCACTCTTGACCAGCGGATCATCTTTGTGACCGACAAAATCGATAAAGAACACATAAGTCCATTTGCCACTGCGTGATGGACGTGTCTCGATACGGGTTAGATCAATACCACTGGTGTGAAATGGCACCAGCAATTCATGCAGTGCACCAGGCTTATTGCTCATTGAGACAATAATCGAGGTTTTATCATCACCGGTAGCAGGTACCGTTTGATTACCAATAATCAAAAAGCGTGTCGAGTTGTCCGGACGGTCTTCGATTTTGTCAGCCAAAATCGTTAGGCCGTACAGTTGCCCAGCCATATCGCCAGCAATGGCTGCACTGTTCCACTCGCTTTTAACACGCTTAGCCGCTTCGGCGTTGCTTGATACAGCAACACGCTCAACGTTTGGATAATGCGCATCCAGCCATTTACGACACTGCGCTAATGACTGTGCGTGCGAGTAGATACGTGAAATCTTTTCTGTTTTAGTGTTATCTGCCACCAGCAAGTGATGGTGGATGCGCAGTTCAACTTCACCGCAAATCACTAAGTCATGCTCAAGAAAACTATCCAGCGTGTGGTTAATCACACCTTCTGTTGAGTTTTCAACCGGTACAACGCCAAAGTTGACCGCACCGGCGGCGACTTCACGGAAAATCTCATCAATCGCAGCCATCGGCTTGCTAATCACAGCCTTGCCAAAATGCTTCAGTGCTGCTGCTTGCGAAAAGGTACCTTCAGGGCCTAAGTAAGCCACTTTCAGTGGTTGCTCAAGTGCGAGGCAGGTGGACATGATTTCACGGAATAAACGCGCCATCTCTTCGTTATCGAGGGGGCCTTTATTGAGTTCCATAATGCGCTTAAGCACTTGCGCCTCACGCTCTGGGCGATAAAAAACAGCTGTTTCGCCTTCAGGTAAAGTAGCCATTTTAATATGGCCCACTTCTTGTGCGCAACGAGCACGCTGAGTGATCAACTCAAGAATCTGTTCATCTAAGCTATCAATGCGTACACGTAATGCTTGCAATGCTTGCTCGCTCATTATGCGCGCTCCTTCTCGAAGGCTTGCATATAAGCGACTAAAGCTTCAACCGCTTCAATAGTCACCGCATTATAAATAGAAGCGCGCATACCACCGACTGAACGGTGACCTTGTAAGTTGAGTAAGCCTTGCTCATCTGCACCCTCTAAAAAGGCCTTATCCAGCTTGGCATCAGCCAAACGGAACGGTACGTTCATCCAAGAACGAGCATTTTTAGAAATTGGGTTGCTATAAAAGTCGCTGTCATCAATAGCCTTGTACAGCAGCGCTTGTTTAGCATGATTGAGTTTAGCCATGGCCTCTAGGCCGCCCAGCTCTTTAAGCCACTTAAAGACTAAGCCTGACAGATACCAAGAGAAGGTTGCTGGCGTGTTGTACATCGAGCCATTATCAGCCGCAACTTTGTAGTTGAGCATGGTTGGGCAACTGGAGCGGGCGTGACCCAGCAAGTCTTCACGCACAATCGCCACCACTAAACCACTTGGACCAATGTTTTTCTGTGCGCCGGCATAAATCATACCGTAGTCACTGACATTCAATGGTCTAGACAGGATGTCAGATGACATATCAACCACCAGCGGTGTATCACCGGTTTCCGGTGTCCAATCAAACTGCAAACCACCGATGGTTTCGTTACTAGCGTAATGCACATAAGCTGCGTCTTTACTGAGGTTCCATTCGTTTTGACCTGGAATCGCAAAGTAGTCGTAGGCTTTGGCGCTGGCTGCCACATTGATATTGCCAAAACGGCGTGCTTCATCAATGCTTTTGCGTGACCAGATACCGGTATCGATATAGTCAGCACAACCGCCATCGGCTAAAAAGTTCAGCGGGATTTGCGCGAACTGTTGGCTTGCACCACCTTGCATAAACAACACTTTATAGTTGTTTGGAATGCTTAACAGATCACGTAAATCTTGCTCGGCTTCATGGGCAATAGCAGTGTAATCATCACTGCGGTGGCTCATTTCCATCACGGATAAGCCTTTGCCATGCCAGTCTAACAACTCGCTTTGTGCCTGTTTTAAAACCGCTTCAGGCAGCGCAGCAGGACCTGCGCAAAAATTATAGGATCGACTCACTGCACTCTCACTCTTGTGGGTTGTTTGACTCATCAGTAAGAGGCTGCTCACCCTCACCAACGTCATCTTGATTAACAACTGGCGCCTCAGTAACGGACGCCTCCTCTGCATTCGCTTCACCGTCTACAAGCGCTTCGTCATCATCGCTTAGGGTTGGTTCTTGTACACGCTCGAGTCCAACTAAGGTTTCATCATTGGCTAAGCGAATCAAAGTGACACCCTGAGTATTTCTCGACAAGGATGAGACTTCATCAACACGCGTTCGTACTAAGGTGCCTTGGTCTGAAATCAACATGATTTCTTCACCATCCAAGACTTGGATAGCGCCGACTAATTTACCGTTACGCTCACTGCACACCATCGCAATCACGCCCTGACCACCACGACGGTAGCTCGGGAAATCAGTAATGGCAGTACGCTTACCAAAGCCACGTTCAGAAGCAGTCAGAATCTCACTGCCCTCTTCAGGGATAATCATTGAAATCAGCTTTTGATCTTCGAGTAGACGCATACCACGCACACCGCGAGCAGTACGGCCCATGGCGCGTACATCCGTTTCCGCAAAGCGTGTGACTTTACCGCCATCAGAGAACAGCATCACTTCACGCTTGCCATCGGTCACTGCCGCAGCAATTAGCGTATCGTCTTCATCTAAAGCTAAGGCAATCAAGCCCGAGGTACGCGGGCGGCTGAATTGCTCCAGTGGCGTTTTCTTCACTGTACCGTTAGCGGTCGCCATAAAGACATAATAGTCTTCGGTGTACTCATCGACCGGTAACATCGCGGTGATTTTCTCACCTTCATCTAACGGCAATAAGTTAATAATTGGACGACCACGAGAGGTGCGTGATGCCTCTGGAATTTCAAAGGTGCGCTTCCAGTACACTTTACCTTTGCTGGAGAACAGCAGCAGCGTGGTGTGACTGTTGGCTACCAGCAGATGCTCGACATAGTCTTCATCTTTAACGCCGGTTGCAGCTTTACCGCGACCACCACGACGTTGTGCATCGTAAGCGTCCAGCGGCTGGCTTTTCGCATAACCCAAACTTGAAATAGTAACTACGCGTTCTTCTTCGGTAATGAGATCAGCAATGGTTAAATCAACGCGTGATGCAGTGATTTCCGTGCGACGCTCATCACCAAAGTCAGCTTTGACTTTTTCTAACTCTTCACGAATCACTTCAAGCAAGCGCTCAGCGCTGCCAAGAATCTTCAGCAGCTCACCGATCTGCAAGAGAATCTCTTGGTATTCACTGAGTAGTTTTTCATGCTCAAGACCGGTTAAACGGTGTAGACGCAATTCAAGAATAGCTTGTGCTTGCTCAGGTGACAGGTGATAGAAACCATCACGCATACCGTACTGCTCGTCCAAGTCTTCTGGACGGCTGGATACAGCGCCTGAGCGATCAACCATGTCAGCCACTGCACTTGATTCCCAAGCGGTAGCAATCAAACGCTCTTTAGCCTCAGCAGGCGTTGGCGAGTCTTTGATCATGGCAATCACAGGATCAATATTAGACAGCGCAACGGCTTGTCCTTCAAGCACGTGACCACGTTCGCGCGCTTTACGCAGCTCAAACACGGTACGGCGCGTCACCACTTCACGGCGGTGACGGACAAAGACTTCAAGCATGTCTTTCAGGTTCAGCAAGCGCGGACGACCGTCAACCAAGGCGACGACGTTAATACCAAACACGCTTTGCATCTGTGTTTGTGCATAGAGGTTGTTAAGTACCACTTCAGGCACTTCACCACGACGCAATTCAATCACTACGCGCATACCGTCTTTATCAGACTCATCGCGCAGCTCACTGATGCCTTCGAGTTTTTTCTCTTTCACCAGCTCAGCGATCTTTTCAATCAAGCGAGCTTTATTCAGTTGGTACGGCAGCTCATTAATAATGATTTGCTGACGACCACCGACTTTATCAATATCTTCAATTGCAGTGCGTGCGCGCATATAAATGCGACCACGACCGGTTCGGTAGGCTTCAATAATACCAGCGCGACCGTTGATGATTCCCGCAGTGGGGAAATCAGGACCTGGAATAAATTCCATCAGCTCATCAATGCTGATGTCCGGGTTGTCGATCAAGGCTAAGCAGCCATTGATCACTTCGGTCAGGTTATGCGGTGGAATATTGGTTGCCATACCTACGGCAATACCAGAAGAACCGTTTACCAGTAGGTTGGGGACTTTAGTTGGCAGAACAGCAGGAATCATTTCAGTGCCGTCGTAGTTCGGCACCCAATCCACTGTTTCTTTTTCAAGGTCTGCCAGCAGCTCATGAGCTAACTTGGTCATGCGCACTTCGGTATAACGCATTGCAGCTGCGTTATCACCATCGACAGAACCAAAGTTACCTTGGCCATCGACCAATAAGTAACGTAAAGAGAAAGGTTGGGCCATACGTACAATAGTGTCGTATACCGCAGTATCACCATGAGGGTGATATTTACCAATCACGTCACCGACAACACGTGCCGATTTCTTATACGGTTTATTCCAGTCGTTACCCAATTCTCGCATCGCAAACAACACGCGACGGTGAACAGGTTTCAAACCGTCACGTGCGTCTGGCAACGCCCGTCCGACAATTACGCTCATCGCATAATCGAGGTACGACTGTCGCATTTCATCTTCGATACTGATCGGAAGGATTTCTTTGGCCAATTCACCCATGGAAGCGCGGTTCCTTATAATTCATCATGCCCATTTCAAGCCGCCAATAGTAACACATGCGCTACAAGCGCGCTCAATCTCCGCTACGGCTTTTCTAGGCTTTATCTGTCTAAGTTGTTTTTATCGCACAGTGGCTTATTTTCACCACAGACTGCGTCGAATAAATCTCTTTAAATCAGCTCTGCATCAATGCTCGCATTTTTTGTTCATTCGGATATTTAACCACACCGCGTTCAGTCACGATGACATCAATCAAATCAGCAGGTGTGACATCAAACACAGGATTAAATGCGTCAATCTGTGCGGCAATACGCTGCCCGCCGATATAAAGAATCTCTTCGCCATCACGTTCTTCAATTGGAATCTCTGCACCGCTGCTCAGTTGCATATCAATCGTTGAGCTGGGCGCAACCACCATCACTTTAACCTGATGGTAACGAGCCAACACGGCCAGCTGATAGGTACCAATCTTATTGGCTACATCGCCATTGGCGGTAATACGGTCAGCACCGACGATCACCCAAGTGATTTGACCTTGAGCCATTAAGTGCGCTGCTGTGGAATCAACGTTAAGCAGGCTGGGAATACCCTCCCCGACCAATTCCCAGGCAGTTAAGCGCGAGCCTTGCAACCAAGGTCGAGTTTCATTGACGTGCACGCAATCAACCAAGCCATCTAAGTAAGCCGCTCGAATCACGCCCAGCGCAGTACCAAAACCACCCGTTGCTAGCGCGCCGGTATTACAGTGAGTCATGACATGCTGCGCTGCAGGATTGGCTTCGCGAATCACCTGCAAGCCCAGTTGCGCTGTATGTAAATTGGCTTCACGATCATCATTTAAAATAGCAACAGCCTGCGCTTCAAGCATCGCTAAGGGCTGCGCGCTCAAAACAGCCTGGGCCAAACAGTCGCGCATTTTTTGCAAGGCCCAAAACAAATTCACAGCTGTGGGACGTGATTCTGCCAGTAAATCAAAGTCCGCTGCTAAGGCGGCGGGCAGATCAGCAGCCTGCTGTGCTAGATGCTGCTGCGCGGCGAGCACCACTGCAAAGGCTGCAGCAATACCAATAGCTGGCGCACCGCGTACACGCATCTCACGAATGGCTTGTGCTACATCCGCCGATGTTTCATAGCGCTGCCAGAGTTCTTGCTGTGGCAGTACGCGCTGATCCAGTAAATACAGCGCATTGTCACGCCATTCCAGCGCTTTAACCTTCTCTGCGGCAAGCATCTGTTCACGTATCATCGACATGACCCCTTGAAAAATAAGCAATTATAACCGAGTCTGCAGTCAATACAGCATAATGGCTGTGCCTTATTGGCCCGTCGCAGCGTCAATCGACATTCAACGCCTTGATCCATAAAAGCACACGTTAACCTTATTTGAGCAGGAAGCCACGCATGTCGCACTCGTCGTTAGATTGTTTGTTATTGCCCGAGTGGCTGGTGCCCGTCGAACCGGCAGGCATAGTGTTAAAAAACTATGCCATTGGTATTCGCGGGGATCGTATTGCCTTGATCGCACCGCGTGAGCAAGCACTGAAAATACCCTGTGCTGATATTCGCGAACTGCCCAATACCTTATTAACACCGGGTTTAATTAATGCTCACGGCCATGCCGCCATGAGTTTGTTTCGTGGACTGGCTGATGATCTCCCCTTGCAGACGTGGCTGCATGAGCATATTTGGCCAGCTGAAGCGCGCTGGGTTGATGAAGACTTTATCCGCGATGGCACTGATCTGGCGATTGCTGAACAATTAAAAAACGGTATCAGCTGTTTTTCAGATATGTACTTTTTTCCTGAAATTGTCTGCCAGCAAGTACATGACAGCGGTATGCGCGCACAAATCACCGTGCCCATGCTGGACTTCCCTGTACCCGGTGCTCGCGACACTGCCGAGGCCTTACGCAAGGGCTTGCAGCTTTTTGATGACTTTAAACTGCACCCGCGCCTGAACATAGGCTTTGGTCCGCACGCACCTTATACCGTCAGCGATGCAGGTTTAGAGAATATTGTCATGCTGGCAGCGCAACTGGATGCTCCGGTGCAAATGCATGTGCATGAAACCGCTGCCGAGGTTCAACAAAGTTTAGACAAATACGGTGAGCGCCCGCTGGCTCGCCTCGCTCGTCTAGGCTTACTCGGCCCGCGCTTCCAAGCCGTGCATATGACGCAGGTCAATGATGAAGATATCGCTCTGCTGGTACAGAGCAATAGCAGTGTTGTTCACTGCCCTGTATCGAATTTAAAACTGGCCAGTGGTTTTTGCCCGATTGAGCGCCTATGGAATGCAGGTGTGAATGTTGCCATTGGTACTGATGGTGCGGCTAGCAATAATAGTCTCGATCTACTGAGCGAAACCCGCACTGCAGCGTTATTAGCTAAAGCTGTAGCGCAATCAGCCAGCGCTGTTGATGCGCATCGCGCATTGCGTATGGCAACTTTAAATGGCGCGCGCGCGTTGGGCATTGATGCGCAAACTGGCTCTCTTGAAGTCGGAAAACTGGCTGACATCACCGCTTTTAATTTTAATGACCTGTCGCTACAGCCAGTCTACGATCCTGTTTCCCAATTGATTTATGCTGCAGCCCGCAACTGCGTTGAGCATGTTTGGGTGGGTGGTAAACAACTATTAAAAGACCGCCAACTGGTGCGCATGGATGAACAGAGTATTATTGCAAAAAGCCAATTTTGGGCCAGTAAAATATCCAAAAAGCAATAAGGCATATATTGACCTGAAGCAACAAAGATACATACATGGCTATTACTGACGAACACTAAAGCAAAAAACCAGAAAAACTGGCATGATATACAGCTTAAATCGCAGTATATATCGTATAGGACAGGGTTATGATTAATGTAGACCATGCTGAAATTGCGAAGTTTGAAGCCTTAGCGCACCGCTGGTGGGATCGTGAAAGTGAATTTAAACCTTTGCACGACATCAATCCATTACGTGTGAACTGGATTAATCAACGCGCTCCACTGGCCGATCAAAAAGTATTGGATGTGGGCTGTGGTGGCGGCATTCTCAGTGAAGCCATGGCTCTGCGCGGCGCGCATGTCACCGGTATTGATATGGGTGAAGCACCGCTTGCTGTAGCGCGTTTGCACCAACTGGAAAGCGGTGTTGATGTGACTTATCGTCAAATCACTGCTGAAGAGTTGGCAGAAGAAATGCCTGGTCAATTTGATGTGGTTACCTGTTTAGAAATGCTTGAGCACGTGCCTGACCCTGCATCGATTATCCGCGCGTGCTACACCTTAGTAAAACCTGGTGGCCACGTATTCTTTTCAACTATCAATCGTAATCCAAAAGCATATTTATTTGCCATTATTGGTGCTGAATATATTATGCGTATGCTGCCACGCGGCACCCATGATTTTAAAAAGTTTATTCGGCCTTCTGAGCTGGGTGCTTGGAGTCGCGCAACTGGACTGCAGGTACAAGATATTATTGGCTTGACCTACAATCCGCTGACTAAGCGCTACAAGCTTGAAGCCGATGTGGACGTGAACTATATGCTGCACACCACTAAGGACGATTAATGCGTATCCAAGCCGTATTGTTTGATATGGATGGCACACTGCTGGATACGGCGCAAGATTTTTACGCCATTATCCAGAGTATGCGTGCCGAGCATGGCCTTACCCAATTCAAAGATGAAGCAGGGTTTCGCCAGCATATTTCGCAAGGCGCATTGGCCATGGTGGCCTATGCCTTTACTTTAGAATTGGACGATCCTGCGCTGCCCGCTTTACGCGATGATTTCCTCGCGCGTTATGATGTGCAGTATGCGCAGTTGACCAAGCCTTTCCCTGGAGTTTTAGATCTTCTGCAGCGCTTAGATGATGCGGGCATTCGCTGGGGTGTTGCCACCAATAAACCACTGCGTTTTGCGCAGCCTCTGATGGACGCTTTGAATCTATCCTCTCGCAGTGCCGTTTTACTCTGCCCTGATCATGTCGAACACAGCAAGCCAGCACCCGATATGCTCTTGCTGGCCTGTGAGCAGTTGCAGCTTGATCCGCGCCAAGTGATTTATGTTGGCGATGATCAGCGGGATATTGACGCAGGTCGTGCTGCCAATATGCACACGGTTGCCGTGCGTTATGGTTACAACCAAGCGCATGACAACCCTAGTAACTGGGGGGCGGACGCTGTGATTGAAATCATTGGCGAACTCGAAGATCTACTCGAACGCAATGCGGCTGCTTATTGCGGTTGAGTGAGCGCTCTGCTCAATAGGCAGTGAATACACGCTTTATAAGCGTACCTTATTGATTTTAAAGAGATGAGTTATGTTTGATTACACTGCACCTGCTCAATTATTAAAAGACCGTATCATTCTTGTCACTGGTGCGGGTCGTGGCATCGGTGCTGAAGCGGCGCGCTCCTATGCAGCTCTGGGCGCAACCGTATTACTCTTGGGTAAAACTGAAAAACGTTTGAATGCTGTCTATGACGAGATTGTTGCTGCAGGCCATCCTGAGCCTGTTGTGATTCCGCTGGATCTTGAAAAAGCCAGCCCCGAGGCTTACACCGAATTAGCCGCCATGATTGAGACGGAGTTCAGTCATCTTGACGGTTTACTGCATAACGCCTCTATCTTAGGTCCACGCACGCCGCTGGAGCAGTTAACCGGTGAAAATTTTGCCAAGGTCATGCAGATTAACGTCAATGCGATGTTTATGCTCAATAGCGCCATGCTGCCCTTACTGCGCTTATCAAAAGATGCCTCGGTGATCTTTACCTCAAGCAGCGTGGGGCGTAAAGGTCGAGCCTACTGGGGCGCTTACGCTGTGTCTAAGTTCGCTACAGAAGGCTTGATGCAAGTGATGGCGGATGAAATGGACGATACGGCTATTCGTGCCAATAGCATCAACCCTGGCGCTACCCGTACAGATATGCGCGCCCACGCTTACCCCGGCGAGAACCCGCTGAATAACCCAACACCTGCGCAAATCATGCCCTTGTATTTATACTTAATGGGCCCTGATAGCACCGGTGTAACCGGGCAAGCTTTTAATGCGCAGTAACTGATCTGCACACTGCAACGGCAGTGCCATAGCCTAAGCTTGGCGCTGCCATCGCAAATCTCCCTCCCTGCCCGCACGCCAATTTAATAGCGTTCACTTACAGCAGAGTGACTGCGTCATAATTCTGACACCTTTGTTTCAGCTCAAGCACAGCATACTGGCCTTTTGCCAAAACCCGATCTTAAAGAAACTCTAAGTTATTGATTTTAAAGGGATAAAATAGTTGGCACGATAATCGCTTACCTATAAGCAAGATCGCTTAAGGTGAGACATTATTATGAATACACAACCCGCTGGCAATATTATCAATATTGATAAAAATACTGCACGACGCTCTTCTGATACAGCGCAGATGCTGCCGCTTATTGCTTTGTCGCACGCGGAAGTACGCCAGCAGCTAACAATGCAGTTGCAAAGCTCATTGGATTTACGCCTAATCTTAGAGATGTTTTTTAATACATCAAAGCGTTTGATTAGCTATAGCTCTCTGGCTTTTAGTCATAGCGGGCAGAATATTGACATCAACCTGGGTTTACATAAAAAACACAGTGTTAAGTACAACCTCACTTATCGAGGCGAGTACTTAGGCGATATCACTTTTACTCGTGAAAACAGTTTCAGTGAAAATGAGTTGGGGGACTTTGAATCCATTATCGCCAGTTTGATTTTGCCAGTGCGTAACGGCCTGCTCTATGCGGCAGCGTTACAAAGTGCATTGCAAGATCCATTAACCGGTGCAGGCAATCGCTTTGCCATGCAACAAACATTAGAGCGCGATATCGCCACGGCGCAGCGTCACCAACAACCTTTATCAGCATTGATGATTGATATTGATTACTTTAAGCGGATCAATGACAGCTATGGTCATAGTGCGGGCGATGCAGTTTTAATTGAGGTGGCTAGAACCATTCAAAAGCAATTGCGTAGCACTGATGCGCTATTTCGCTATGGTGGTGAGGAGTTTTTAGCCGTACTGCCTAATACATGCAGTGAGGGCGCAGCTTTAGTCGCCGAACGTCTACGAGAAGCTTTGGAAAAATTATTGATTGATTATGAAGAGCATTCTATTACGCTAACAGCCAGTATTGGCTGCGCAACATTAATTGCACAAGAGTCTTTGCACAATCTATTACAGCGCTCAGATATCGCGCTGTATGCGGCTAAACACCTTGGCCGCAATCAAGTACAACTTGCACTCTAAAGCAAGAGTGCAAGTTGTACTATTAACACCTAAAGCCAGATTTACTCAGGACGTAAGCGTCGTACGGTTGGCTTTTTAGCACCCGTCGGCTTAGAACCTGTCGAAGTGGTCGGACGTGAACGTCGCGCACCCTTATCAAATTCATCCGGTTTTTCTTTATTAGTACTGTATACAGTTTTCTTTTCTGGACGACGGTTATCACGCACTTGCGCAACAGGTCGAGCAATTTTACGCTGCTGGCGCTCTAATTTGTCCTTAGCTTTCTCGCTGACTTCTGCTAAAGCAATCGGCTCAAGGCCCACTTCCTTACTGAGAATATCAACTTCAGCCTGACCCATTTCACGCCAGCGTCCGACGCTTAACTCTGAAGTTAAGAATACGGGTCCAAAACGTACACGCTTCAAACGGCTCACGATAACATCTTGCGATTCCCACAAGCGACGCACTTCACGGTTACGACCTTCCATAACCACACAGTGGAACCAGCGGTTAAAGCCTTCGCCACCGGGTGCAGCCTGCACGTCAGTAAACTTAGCTGGACCATCTTCAAGCATCACACCGTTTTTAAGATTTTCAATCATCTCATCGGTAACTTCACCACGCACACGAACCGCGTATTCACGGTCCATCTGATACGAGGGGTGCATCAAGCGGTTAGCCAGCTCACCATCAGTGGTGAACATCAATAAACCAGTAGTGTTGATATCCAAACGACCGATATTGATCCAACGACCGGTATGCGGGCGCGGTAAGCGATCAAATACAGTCGGACGACCTTCAGGGTCTTTACGCGTACAGACTTCGCCTTCAGGCTTGTTATAAATCAGTACACGACGCTGCAAGTAAGTTTCTGCATCTTGCTTAAGTGGACGACCATCAACTGTAATCGCATCTAAGGCATCCACACGCGCACCTAACTTGGCAACACGTGAGTTAACCAATACACGGCCATCGCTGATCCACTGCTCAATATCGCGACGTGAGCCGAAGCCCATACGCGCAAGTACTTTCTGCAGCTTTTCACCAACCGGTGCAATAGCACCTTTCTTGGCTTTATCGTTTTGTGGTTTCTCAACTACTGGTGCAGTAGTCTTCTTGATTTTATCTTTCATATAAGCACCTCCCGGTGGGTCGCTTTCAATTATTAAATTGCAAAATTTGCAAGTGGGCTATCATACGCGTCGCTCAATCATTAGACGATATAAATCAGTCAGTACGCTGAGTTATATGCCACGCTTGGTGAATCTTTTTATTGCGTGCAAAGTCAGGGTCAAAGGTTTTCTCGGTGATATTAGTCACCTGATAGCGTGCTTCAACACTTTCGTCCATTACAAAACGGCGGAAGTTATTGGAGAAATACAAGCTACCACCGGGCGCTAAACGTGCCATAGCACGGTCCAGCAGGACGATATGGTCACGCTGAATATCAAACACGTCTTCCATACGCTTTGAGTTGGAAAAGGTCGGCGGATCAACAAAAATCAGGTCATACATTTCACGATCATTTTCTAGCCACACCATCACATCAGCATGAACTAAATCGTGCTTATCAGAAAAACCGTTGAGGGCCAGATTACGCTTAGCCCAATCCAGATAGGTTTTGGATAAATCTACGCTAGTGGTGGTACGCGCACCACCTTTCGCCGCATGCACAGTGGCCGCAGCGGTATAGCAAAATAGATTTAAAAAGCGTTTACCCGCCGCTTCTTGTTGAATACGCATGCGCATGGGGCGGTGATCAAGGAATATACCTGTATCCAAGTAGTCGGTTAAATTCACTAGTAACTTAACGCCACCTTCGTTGATATGCATAAACTGGCCGCGTTCAGCTTGACGCTCATATTGACGCGTACCGGCTTGACGCTCACGACGTTTAATCACAATGCGCTCGGGTGGTACATCCAACACCGTTGGAATCGCTGCTAAAGCATCTAAAAAGCGGCCTTTGGCTTTTTCTGGATCGATGGTTTTAGGTGCGGCATATTCTTGAACGTGTACCCAGTCCGCATAGAGATCAACGGCCAAAGCATATTCAGGCATATCTGCATCGTAGAGGCGATAGCATTCAACCTCTTCTTTACGCGCCCACTTTCCCAGCTGCTTTAAATTCTTTTTAAGACGGTTAGCAAACATCTGCCCGCCTTCGCTTAAACGCGCCGTTTCTACTGGAGCCACTGTGCGCTCAGGTTCGCCAGTTAAGCGAGGTGCTTCATCATGATCAACAACGGCGGCACCCGGTTTAACCTGTGTACTCATACGATCAGCTAAAACAAAGCGCTCGGGTTGTACTTGGAATAACAGCAGACGGCAAGGTAAGGCACCATTAAACAATGAGTACTGTTTATGACTGCGTAAACCCATACGCTTGCCCAATTGTGGTGCCCCGGTAAATACCGCTGCTTCCCAACCTAAACACGCTGTACGTAAGCGCTCGCCTAAATACTGGTAGAGATAGAGCAAGCTGGCTTCATCACCTAAACGCTCACCGTAGGGTGGGTTAGTGACGACTAGACCGGTTTGACCTTGGTCTGGTTTTGGCTCAAATGTGGCCAATTCACCTTGGTACACATTCACCCAGCGCTCAAGTCCAGCGCGCTCGATATTATTGCGTGCCGGCTGAATCAAGCGTGGATCGCCTTCATAGCCACGTATCCACAACGGTGGCTTGGATAAACCGATCTCGGCACGTTCTTGCGCTTCTGCAAATAACGGCTGCCAGTCTTCAGGGTTGTGACCCAACCAGTTGGTAAAGCCCCAGCGCTCACGGCGTAAGTTCGGTGCAATATCCGCCGCCATCATGGCGCCTTCAATCAGGAATGTACCCACACCACACATGGGGTCAACCAAGGCTGCGCCCTGCTCGGCCAATGCTGGCCAACCTGCACGTAACAAAATAGCGGCGGCGAGGTTTTCTTTTAACGGTGCAGCACCCTGCTGCAAACGATAGCCGCGCTGGTGCAAACTGGTACCGGATAAGTCCAGTGACAAGGTTGCCTCACCACGATTGAGGTGCAAGTGAATGCGTACATCAGGGCTGATTTTATCAACCGACGGACGATTACCTTCTTTATCACGCAAGGCATCAACAATCGCATCTTTAACTTTTAACGCACCAAAGTGGGTGTTATCAATACCTGATCCACGGCCGGTAAATTCAACAGACAACGTACCGTTAGCCTGTAAATGCTCAGCCCAATCGATATCGTTGACGCCGTGATACAAGTCTTCAACAGTTTTTACGCTAAAACGTTTCAGTACCAACAGAACACGGTTAGCCAGCCGCGACCACAGACACATCCGATAGGCAGTCTCCATCGTGCCGCGTCCTGAGACGCCTGATAAATGTTCACGAGCATCGTTTAGACCAAGCGATTGTGCTTCATCAAGCAACAGACCCTCAAGGCTTTTTGGGCATGTTAGGTACAGTTCTACTTCTTTATTGGCCGGCATAAAATTTCCAGTGGGTACTTAATTTAATTCTATTTTCTATATCTAGCGTTTTTGATGGATCACCAAGGTGACCTTTCATCGATTTTATGACGCTAGCTCGAATTCTGAGTCATCGTTTATCGTGGGCATTTCAAGACTAAAAAGCACGACAAACAGTGCTTTAGCGTCTTTAATTATGAAACTATGTGTTACTTATGCCCTTTAATGCAAAAACAGCTGCTGCATATACTAAAATAATCATTCCATCCTTTGCGCAGATTGGTTAGAAATGGAATGAGCTTTTCGCTTTTTGCACTGCTCGAAACTCATCTTGGAGCATATGA
Organism: Thiopseudomonas sp.; assembly: GCA_035271365.1. Taxonomy (GTDB): domain Bacteria; phylum Pseudomonadota; class Gammaproteobacteria; order Pseudomonadales; family Pseudomonadaceae; genus Denitrificimonas. The sequence goes on along the minus strand of DATERS010000060.1, from coordinate 11,331 downwards.
GTTTCTTAACTGTACAGTATAAGGCTTTACTCTAAAGCCAGCGGCAACATTCTAGTCAATAACTGAGGGCAACACCCAATGAGAAGACTCAAGCGTGATCCGTTAGAACGTGCTTTTCTACGTGGCTACCAGCATGGTGTCACAGGTAAATCGCGTGAACTCTGTCCATTTAATTTAGCAACTTCCCGCCAAGCTTGGTTAAACGGCTGGCGTGAAGGGCGCGGCGATAACTGGGATGGTTACCGCGGCACTGCTGGCCTGCAACGGCTTAATGAACTCAATGCCGTAGGCTAGCCGAGTACTGAGTTTATAGCGTGAGGCGCTACTGCTGGCCTCACGCTTTTATCATTACAATTAATTTTTACTACGTGATACTGCAGCAATTGCATCCACGGAAGCACGAATCAACTCTGGGCCTTTATAAATAAAGCCAGAATATATCTGCACTAAACTTGCTCCCGCTTCAATCTTCTCTGCGGCATGTTGACCTTCAGTAATACCACCTGCAGCAATAATGGGTATACGTCCAGCAAGTGTCTCAGCAAGTACACGTACCACATGAGTACTTTGCTCACGCACCGGCGCACCGGATAGACCGCCCGCTTCATCCGCATGCAACATACCTTCAACACCGGCACGTGACACCGTTGTATTCGTCGCAATGACTGCGTTCATACCGGTTTCAAGCAAGATATTGGCAACGTCAGTAATTTCTTCATCAGTCATATCTGGCGCGATTTTAATCGCTAAAGGCACTAACTTACCGTGCAAAGCAGTCAGTTCTTCTTGGCGTTGGCGTAAAGTGCTGAGCAGATTCTTAAGTGAATCACCAAACTGCAATGAGCGCAGGCCTGGCGTATTGGGCGAGCTGACGTTTACCGTAATATAGCTGGCACTGCCATAGACTTTTTCCATGCAAATCAAGTAATCGTCTGCAGCATTTTCTACCGGTGTATCAGCATTTTTACCAATGTTGATACCTAGCACACCTTGGAAATTAGCGTTTTGTACACGCGCTAATAGGTGATCAACGCCGAGATTATTAAATCCCATACGGTTAATCACACCCTCGGCTGCAGGCAAGCGAAATAAACGTGGCTTAGGATTGCCCGGTTGCGGGCGCGGTGTCACGGTACCGATTTCAATAAAACCGAAACCCAAACCAGACAGACCTAAAATAGCATCACCGTTTTTATCCAACCCTGCGGCTAAGCCAACGGGGTTAGGAAACTCAATGCCCATAACACGTACCGGCAGTCCAGTAGGCTGCTTGACCACTCGACGTGGTAAACCTAAACGACCGGCAGCACCGAGTAAATCAATGGTGAGTTCATGTGCAGTTTCAGCTGATAATTTAAAAAGTAAGCGACGTGATAAATTGTACATAGATAAATATCAAAACAAATAAAATAGAATGATGTGATTATAGCGGGTTAAGGCAGTCTACGCAGGCTTAATAGCTGACCCTGCTTATTAAACTCCATAATAAAGCTACCCGCGATGCCGTCATGGGTTAAGAACGGCTGTAAATGCCGCGCCGGCAGGCTGACTGTGCGCCCATCTCGACTACGAACTATCACGCGCTGCGCCGTGCCTTGGTAAACACGTAAATAGTCCCGCGCAGGTATGCTGATATCAAAAATTAGACTGTGCATGCGAAACCCTAAGGCAAAATCATACAGTGAAAATATTTAGGCCAGTATAGCATGCAGCGTTGAACGCCTCCGCCCTCCTCTACCCACCGCTCAGCAACACATCTTTTCAGTCTAGACCCACAACTTATCGTGCTGCTTGCAAAGCATTGCATATAAAAAAAGACTGTATATAATACCAGCCACTGTATAAAACAACAGAGCATGATTATGTCTAAGCTAACGAAACGTCAGTCAGAGATTTTAACTTTCCTTAAAACCTGGATAGAAGATAACGGTTATCCACCGACTCGCGCTGAAATCGCTAAAGAACTAGGATTTAAGTCACCTAATGCAGCCGAAGACCATTTAAAAGCATTAGCACGTAAAGGTGCAATTGAAATGGTCCCAGGCGCTTCGCGCGGTTTGAAAATCATTGACACCCGTGACGCCAATGATGTCGCCATTAACGATAATGAGCTGCCAGTGATTGGTCGTGTTGCTGCCGGCGAGCCGATTTTTGCTCAGCAACATATTGAAAGCACCTGCCCGGTCAATCCTGATTTATTTAAGCCCCGCGCAGACTATTTACTGCAAGTACGCGGTATGAGCATGAAAGATATCGGCATCCTTGATGGTGATTTACTTGCTGTGCATATCACTAAAGAAGCTACTAACGGTCAGATTATTGTTGCGCGCATCGATGATGATGTCACGGTCAAACGTTATAAGCGTGAAGGCAGCACAGTCTGGCTACTTCCTGAAAACAGTGACTTTGAACCGATTAAAGTTGATTTAAAAAAGCAGAACTTAACCATCGAAGGTTTAAGTGTCGGCGTTATACGCCGCTAGAGAGGTTTTATGGATCGTCAGACATCATTTAATTCTCAACAGATGCCATTGTTTGAACCGCTGCTCAGTATCGGCAGTTCGGCATTGGCACCCCTATTTACTGCTCCTATAAAAATAGCTAGCAGAAATACTATTAAAAGCACAGCAGAGCTGTATGATGGTTTAATTAGTGAAATTTCATTGTCAGGTCAAGCTCAACAATGCTTGCAGCTGATCGCTCCAATCTTGCGTGAACTCAGCGAGGGACAACATGATCGTTGGCTCACATTGATATCGCCGTCCAAACACATCACTGCACAATGGTTGCGTGATGCAGGCTTAAATCGTGAGCGTATACTGGTACTGCGTCCGCGTGGTTTACAGAGCAGTCAAGAATTAGCCTGTGAAGCATTGCGCTTAGGCTGCAGTCATACGATTGTCAGCTGGTTTAACCCACTACCCAGCGCTGCTCGTACGCGTCTAATGGCTGCTGCACATGCAGGTACCAGCCATATTTTAAATATTCGACATACCTTCCCGATCTGATCCTTCCCTTTCAGATCGTTTGCCGCGCTAGCCTAAGGTTAGCGCGGCTTTTTTATGCTTAAGTATAAATTAAAGACTGACTAACAGCTTTTCCCAAGCCTTCACTTCTTTTTTAGAAGCACCACCGAGTAATTCCAGTGCTTGGCGCAAACGGAAACGGGTTAGATCCGGACCTAAAATCTCCATTGCATCCAACACCGAGACCGAACTGGCCTGCCCTGTTATGGCTGCAAACATCAACGGCATAATATCGCGCAGCTTAAGCTCAAGCAGCTCACCGGTCGCATTGATGGTCGCGGTAATATCCTCTTTATGCCACTGACGTAAGCTTTCCAGCTTCCACAGAACAATTTGCAGGACTTGACGCACTTGATTGCTATCGAGTTTCTTATGAGCAAATAACTCTGCAGTCAACGGTACTTCGCCTGAAAAGAAGAAACCAGCCAGTGGTGCAATCTGACTTAAAGTTTCTACACGGCCCTGCACATGCGGTGCAATTTTCATCACATAGTCAGTATTAAAGGCCCACTGACGTGCCGCATCCGCAAATTGCTCAACGCTGAGTTCACGCAGCCATTGGCCGTTGAGCCAGGATAGTTTTTCCACATCAAAGATGGGGCCACCGAGCGATACACGATTGATATCAAAGTGCTCAATCATTTCTTCGAGCGAGAACTTCTCACGCTCATCCGGCATCGACCAACCCATACGACCCAAGTAGTTGAGCATCGCTTGCGGTAAGTAGCCCATACGCTCATAGAAGTTAATCGAGGTTGGATTTTTACGCTTCGACAGCTTGCTCTTATCTGGGTTACGCAGCAGCGGCATATAACATAAAATCGGCTGTTCCCAACCAAAGTACTCATACAGCTTGATCAGCTTAGGTGCCGATGGCAGCCACTCTTCACCGCGTAAAACGTGGGTAATACCCATTAAATGGTCATCCACCACGTTGGCTAAAAAGTACGTCGGCAGACCATCAGCTTTCATTAGAACCTGCATATCCATGCGGTCCCAGCCAATTTCAACATTGCCACGCAACATATCTTTAACAATACAGGTGCCTTCAGTGGGCACTTTCATGCGGATCACATGGGATTCGCCGGCAGCGACACGCTTTTGTGCTTCTGCAGGATCTAAGTGCGCGCACAGACCGTCATAGGCTGGAGTTTGCTTATCAGCCATTTGCTGTGCGCGCACTTCATTCAAGCGCTCGCTGCTACAGAAACAGGGAAAGGCATGACCCTTATCAACCAAAATATCTGAGTGCTCTTTATAAATAGCAGCACGTTCGCTTTGACGATACGGACCGTGTGGACCGCCCACATCTGGACCTTCATCCCACTCAATACCTAACCAACGCAATGCATCGTAGATTTGCTGCTCTGATTCAGTACTTGAGCGTACTTGGTCAGTGTCTTCAATGCGCAGAATAAACTGACCACCGTGCTGACGAGCGAAGCACATATTAAAGAGCGCGATATAAGCGGTGCCAACGTGCGGATCGCCAGTTGGAGAAGGTGCAATACGGGTACGTACAGTGGTCATTATGGGTACTCAAAACGTAAATATGGATTTTTCAGCGAGTATCTTAGCAAATTCTAAGCTGCTCACTCCAGTTTGACTCAATGGCACGGCGTGACTGGAACTCAATCCAGCCTCCACCTGCAGATTAAATCTCGAGTAGGCGCAAGCGTAAACGCTGAACTTCATCACGCATTTGCGCAGCCGCCTCAAACTCAAGATCGCGGGCCAATTGATACATTTTCTCTTCCAGTTCTTTGATGCGCTTAGTGATTTCTTTGGGTGTACGCGTCAGTTGATCGTATTCAGCCGCCTGCTCCGCCGCACGCGCTTGTGCTTTGCGCTTATTACTGCGAGAGCCCGGCACCACAGCGCCCTCCATAATATCCTTCACACTTTTCTTCACGCCAACCGGCGTAATATTGTGCAAGGTATTAAAGGCAACCTGCTTTTCACGGCGACGATTGGTCTCATCAATGGCACGCTCCATTGAGCCGGTCATGCGATCAGCATAAAGAATCGCTTTACCGTTGAGGTTACGCGCAGCGCGGCCAATGGTTTGAATCAACGAGCGTTCGGAACGTAGAAAACCTTCTTTGTCGGCATCTAAAATAGCAACCAACGAGACTTCGGGCATATCCAAGCCTTCTCGCAGCAAGTTAATACCAACCAGTACATCAAATACACCCATGCGCAAATCTCGGATAATCTCAACCCGCTCCACGGTATCAATATCCGAGTGCAGATATCGCGCGCGCACATCATGCTCACCTAAATAATCCGTTAAATCTTCTGACATACGCTTGGTCAGCGTAGTGACTAAAACGCGCTCATCCACTGCAACACGGGCACTGATTTGTGAAAGTAAATCATCCACTTGGGTTAAGGCTGGGCGCACTTCAATCTCAGGGTCAATTAAGCCGGTTGGGCGCACCACTTGCTCAACCACCTGCCCTGCATGTTCTGCTTCATAGACTCCTGGTGTGGCCGACACAAAAATAGTCTGTGGACTGGCCGCTTCCCACTCATCAAAACGCATCGGGCGGTTATCCAATGCCGAGGGCAGACGGAAACCATAATTAACCAAGTTCTCTTTACGTGAACGGTCACCTTTATACATGGCGCCGGTTTGCGGTACTGAGACGTGTGACTCATCAATAATCAGTAAGGCATTATCGGGCAAGTAATCATATAAGGTCGGCGGTGGCGCACCGGGCTTGCCACCGGACAAATAGCGTGAGTAGTTTTCAATACCGTTGCAGTAGCCCAACTCTAAAATCATTTCCAGATCAAAGCGGGTGCGCTGCTCTAAACGTTGCGCTTCCACCAATTGATCGTTATTACGGAAATATTCTAAACGCTCGGCCAATTCAACTTTGATCTTTTCAACAGCTTCTAACAACGTTTCACGCGGCGTGACATAGTGCGTCTTTGGATAAAAGGTAAAACGTGGCAGTTTGCCAATCACTTTACCGGTCAACGGGTCAAAGGCACTGATATTTTCAACTTCATCATCAAACAGCTCAATACGAATTGCTTCGAAGTCTGACTCTGCTGGATACACATCAATCACATCACCACGCACACGGAAGGTGGCACGAGAGAAATCCACCTCATTACGGGTGTACTGTAAATTGGCTAAGCGTGCTAACAAATCACGCTGATTGATATGATCACCACGGTCTAAATGCACAACCATTTTCAAATAGCTTTCAGGGCTACCCAAACCATAAATGGATGACACTGTCGCGACGATAATGACATCGGGACGCTCAAGTAAGGCCTTGGTTGCTGATAAACGCATTTGCTCAATATGGTCATTAATTGAGGCATCTTTTTCAATAAAAGTATCGGACGCAGCAACATAGGCTTCAGGTTGGTAGTAGTCGTAATAAGAAACGAAATACTCCACCGCATTATTCGGGAAGAACTCTTTAAATTCGCCATACAGCTGTGCGGCCAAGGTTTTATTCGGTGCAATAACAAGGGCTGGGCGTTGTACTCTTTCGATGACATTAGCAATGCTAAAGGTTTTGCCAGAGCCGGTAACCCCATGCAAGGTTTGATGCGATAACCCTGACTCAATCCCAGCAACCAGTTTGCGAATGGCTTCTGGCTGATCACCGGCAGGTTCAAATTGTGTGACAAGCTCAAAGCGTGACATGCAAACCTCTAATAACACGCGCTAAAAATCAGCGCAAAAAGTAATAACAGACAATCATTGCATAACAATCTTACCTAGCTCGTTATAATACCTGTCGAATCGCGCTGCGTCTCGGCGCAGTGTCTGTTAAGCTAACAGCTCCATTCCACAATAATCGAGTTCTCTAAACATGAGCCTGTTCTCTGCCGTCGAAATGGCGCCACGTGACCCTATCTTGGGTTTGAACGAAGCTTTTAACACCGACCCACGAGCCCACAAGGTCAACCTCGGTGTTGGTGTTTATTACAACGAAGAGGGACGCATTCCCCTTCTTAAGGCCGTTGCCTTAGCCGAAAAAGCCCGTGCCGAAGCGCATGCACCCCGCGGTTATTTACCCATTGAAGGTATCAGTACATATGACAGTGCCGTACAAAAGCTGTTGTTTGGTGCTGATGCTGAAATTACTCAGTCTGGCCGTATTATTACCAGCCAAGCCATTGGTGGTACCGGTGCATTAAAAATTGGTGCTGACTACCTTAAACGTTTGCGTCCAGATGCCGTTGTTGCGATCAGTAATCCAAGCTGGGAAAACCACCGCGCATTGTTTGAATCTGCGGGTTTCCCAGTACAAAACTACAGTTATTACGATGCCGAAAAGCAAGGTATTAACTTGGATGGCATGCTGGAAGATTTACGCAATTTACCTGCGCAGTCCATCGTCATCTTGCATGCTTGCTGCCATAACCCGACTGGGGTTGACCTCAGCCCTGAGCAATGGCTGCCAGTCTTAGACGTGCTACGTGAGCGTGAGCATATTCCATTCTTGGATATTGCTTATCAAGGTTTTGCTGAAGGCATTTATGAAGATGCTGCCGCGGTGCGTTTATTTGCCGATTCAGGCATGGCCTTCTTTGTCTCCAGTTCATTCTCCAAGTCATTCTCACTGTATGGCGAGCGCGTTGGAGCTTTGTCCATTGTCACTGAGTCCAAAGAGGAAGCTGGCCGCGTACTGTCACAGTTAAAGCGTGTAATTCGTACCAACTACTCCAATCCGCCCACCCATGGTGCTACGGTTGTTGGCTTAGTGCTCAATACACCGGAACTGAATGCTCTATGGCAGGCCGAGTTGGGTGAAATGCGTGAGCGTATTTTGCTGATGCGCAAACTGATGGTTGAGCAATTGGCAGCGAAAGGTGCCAAGCGTGACTTTAGTTTTGTTGCGCAGCAGCGCGGTATGTTTTCCTACTCAGGTCTGACCTCTGCGCAAGTCGATCGCTTACGCGATGAATTTGCCATCTATGCCGTTGGCTCAGGTCGTATCTGTGTGGCTGCACTCAATATGAATAATATTGACACAGTAACCGACGCTATTGTACAGGTGCTCTAACAGCACTGGTTGCTAAGCAAGAAAAAGCCCAGTCTCTGCAGTGAACCCATACCGTTGGACACTGCAGAGACTGGGCTTTTTTATATGCAGACTATTTTGACAAGGTACAATGGCTGCTGATCAAAACAATCAGCAGCCGTTGTCTTACTCGCGTAAACGCTCTGGTTTAATTAAGAAATGTGCCAGTGCCGGCAGTAGCCAAATCGCACCAAACATATTCCACAGGAACATAAAGGTCAGCATCAAGCCCATATCCGCCTGGAACTTAATCGCTGAGAACATCCAAGTCGCCACACCAATCGCTAAACATACACCCGTAAAGAGCACAGCTTTACCGGTTGATTTCAGTGTTTGGTAATACGCCTCTTGCAATGGCATGCCCATACGCAGAAACGTTTCTAAACGACTGTAGATATAGATACCGTAGTCAACACCGATACCCACACCTAAGGCGATCACCGGCAAGGTAGCGACTTTCACACCAATGCCCATCCATGCCATCAAGGCATTACCCAGTACCGATGTCAGCACCAAAGGCAAAATCACACAAGCTGTTGCCGCAAACGAGCGGAAAGTGATTAAGCACATCATAATCACCGCACTGTACACCGCGATCAGCATCATGGTTTCCGAAGCAGAAATCACATCATTGGTCGCCGCTTCAATTCCCGCGTTACCCGCAGCTAACAAAAACTGATGCTCATCGGTATTGTTCTGCGCAGCAAAGTCTTCAACTGCAGCCACTGCAGTACTGAGGGTTTCTGCTTTGTGATCTTCTAAGAACACCAAGAGCGGAGCCAGCGAGCAATCTGAGTTGTACAGCGCATCGGCACGCGCAATCGAGTTATTCAGCACATGCTGGTTACGCGACAAGGTTTCCCATTTCAGGCTGCCCTCGTTCATGCCCTTAATCACTTGCTTAGACACTGTGACCATCGACACCACGGATTGCACACCTGGAGTATTTTCCATGCGCCAACTTAAATCATCCATGGCTTTTAACGTGCCATAACTGGAGCAACCTTCAGTCGGTGTTTTCACCATCACCACCAGCACATCCGAGCTGGTGGAGTAGTTGCTAATCACAAAGTCATTATCCAAGTTATAGCGTGAGTCCGCATGCAACTCTGGCGCACCTTGGTCTAAGTCACCGATTTTTAAATTCTGTCCATACCACAGTCCAAACAGCACAGCACAGAGCGCAATTGCCAAGGAAACGGGTGCAACTTTTGGGCTGGCAAAGTTAGCAATTAAACGCCAGAGCGGGTTTTCGCGCGCGGCATTATCACGGCTCGTCGTCACAGCTTTCTTACTGATACCAATATAAGAAATTAACACTGGTAAAAAGATCAGGTTGGTCAGAATAATCACGGCCACACCCACCGACGCACCCAACGCCAGTTCACGAATCACACCGATATCAATCAGCAGCAAGGTAATAAAACCCACCGCATCCGATGATAATGCAACTAAGCCAGGAACAAATAACTGCCTAAAGGCCATACGTGCGGCGGTTAATGAATCCAGTGCTGTGCTCGAGGCCATGGCGATACCGTTAATCTTTTGCACACCATGAGAAATACCAATGGCAAAGACTAAAAACGGTACCAGCATCGAGTAAGGGTCAAGACCAAAGCCCATTAAGTGCAGCAAGCCCAGCTGCCAACCGACCGCCACTAAGGTTGCAAATAGCACGGCAATGGTGCTTTTAATGCACTTGGTAAACCAAAATAACAAGATAAAGGTGATGCCAATCGCTACAGCAAAAAACAGCGCCACACCAAATAAGCCATCAATCAAATCACCGACTTTTTTTGCAAAGCCAATAATATGGATTTTGACATTAGGATTTTGCAGTTGGTATTTCTCGCGGATTTTCTCTTCTAAGCTGTGCGAGAAGTCCTGGTAATTGAGCTTAATTAACTGACTCTGATCATTGGGATCAGGAAACTCTTCCAGTAGTGGGATCTCGACAATACTGGATTTAAAGTTATTACCAACTAAACGTCCCACCTGCCCTGACTTCAGAATATTGCTGCGCAGCTCTTCTAAGCTGGCGGCTGAGCCGTCATAGGTTTGCGGAATTACATCACCGCCAGCAAAGCCCTGCTCGGTTACTTCCGTCCAGCGTACGTTAGGACTCCACAGCGAGCGCACACCGGAGCGATCTACACCTGGAATGTAAAACGCTTCATCACTGATTTGACGCAGCGTCTCCATATAGTCTTTATCGAAAATATCACCATTGGTGTTTTCGACAGAGATACGCACACTATTGCCCAAGTTAGCTAAATCGTTGCGGTGCTCCAGCATGGTCTCAATATAAGGATGCTTCAGCGGAATCATTTTCTCAAAGCTGGTTTCCGGGCGGACTTGCGCGGCATTCCAAAATAAGAAAGCACTGATAATGGCGCACAGCAGAATCACTGCGGGGCGATTATTGAAAATTAAACGTTCGAGCACTGCGGCTGGATTGTTTCTTGCTTTAGAAGTCATATTGACGGTCTCCAGTCTTATTATTTATCGAGCAACATCGTTGCCCTGTGCATCAGTTGTATGGATACCGTTTTGTCCGACCAGTATCAGCCCACCATCCGCACTGGCGACCACGCCGGTCAATGATGCACGATCAGCACGGCTGGCTACCTTAAAGCTCGCTCCGCCATTGTCACTGTGTAATACCGTGCCACCATGGCCGACAATGACCAGCTCGCCATTCGACAGAAAACTTGCCGCCGCCAAACCGAACTGCAAATCACCACTGGCGGTTTGCACTGTGGTTGCTAACCAGTTCTCACCAAAATCATCTGAGCGAAAGATATGTCCACGTAAGCCATAAACCACTAATGCTTGCGGCTGCTGACCAGCGACAATACCAAATAACGAACCTCGGTAAGGCCCTTCTAGAACCTCCCACGAACCGCCCCAGTCCGCCGAGCGAAACATCATGCCCATCTCGCCCACGATAAAGAGACCTGCGTCAGTCACGGCGCTGATCGCATTCAGGTGATAGCCTTCTTCATTGTCCAGTTGCTCATCAATGCGCTGCCAGTCTTGGCCGCCATTGTCAGTTTTGAGCAGCATGCCGTAAGCACCCACTGCATAGCCTTGGTTACGGTCTTTAAACCAGATATCTAATAAAGGGGCTTCTTGCTCAAGGTCATCGTATTGACGTGTCCAAGTTTCACCAGCGTCAGTCGTCGCTAAAATCAGCGCATCATGCCCAACCGCCCAACCATACTGCTGATCAACAAAATACACTGCCGTCA
>DATERS010000059.1:0-2307 GCA_035271365.1 Thiopseudomonas sp. | reverse complement strand
AACACAACGCGCGACTTGCTCAGGGCTTAAATCTAAATACACGCCTGCGGCTTCCAGTAAATCAGCGCTACCACTTTTGCCAGAGACGGCACGGTTACCGTGCTTAGCCACTTGGCCGCCTGCGGCGGAGACAACAAAAGCAGCAGCCGTCGAGACGTTAAAAATATTCATGCCGTCGCCGCCGGTACCGCAAGTATCGACCAAATGCTCGCCAGAAATGTCCACCGGCTCGGCCAACTCGCGTAAAACCTGTACCGCACCAACAATTTCATCAATGCTTTCACTTTTCATACGCAAGGCTACTAAAAAGCCACCCACCTGCGCATCAGTGCACTGTCCGGTCATAATTTGACGCATAACCGACTGCATCTCAGCCGTGCTGAGGTCCAACTGACTGACTGCTCGACTCAGCGCTTGTTTAATATCCATTAACGCTGTCCTCCTGTTTGTTTTAAAAAGTTTGCTAACAAGGCATGGCCTTGCTCAGTCAAAATGGATTCAGGGTGAAACTGCACCCCTTCAATATTTAAAGTGCTGTGCTGAATCCCCATAATAGCTTCAAGTTCACCTTGCTCAGTTTGCGTCCAAGCTGTGACTGCCAATTCTGCCGGTAAGCTCTCTTGCGCAACTACTAAAGAGTGATAGCGAGTGGCGGTGAGTGGATTATTCAGCCCCGTAAACACACCTTGATTATGGTGATAGACCGGACTGGTTTTGCCGTGCATCGGCTGCGCCGCGCGCACCACTTCGCCGCCAAAGGCTTGACCAATACTTTGATGGCCTAAGCACACACCTAAAATCGGTACTAAACCGGCAAACGCCTTAATCGCTGCCAAGGACACACCCGCCTCATTAGGCGTACAGGGCCCAGGTGAAATAACCACATGTTCAGGCTGCATGGCTAATAACTCAGGCACAGTGTATTCATCATTACGCACCACCTTAACCTCAGCACCCAGCTCAGCAAAATACTGCACTAGGTTCCAAGTAAAGGAGTCGTAATTATCGATCATCAGCAGCATAGGGGTAATCCTTAGGCGATTAAGGGATTGCGTTGGCTTAAATTACAATAGCTCTTTGCGTAACTGCGCAGGGCTTTTAGGTGACAACAAGCCAGGAGCAATATCAAATACAGTTTTCGCACCAATATCGTTGACACGCGCCAAACGGTAGACCGCACGTGCATAAGCAACCAAGACACTGGAAGTGAACTCAGGGTTGCTGCCCAACGCCAATGAATACTCAATGGTTTGTGTGCTATCTGTGCCCGTCTTGCCGCTACGAATCACAAAGCCACCGTGCGGCATGCTGCTGTGATCTTGGGCAAAAGTGGCTTGATCAATAAAATTAACCGTGGTGTCGAAGTCAGCAAAGTAGTCCGGCATGGTCACTATACTCTCACGCACGACATCAGCCTCAGCGCCTTCTGCCAGTACCACATAGCACTCACGCTTATGCTTCTCACGTGTAGTGAGTTCTGGCTGTTCGCCACTGCGTACACGAGCAATGGCTTCTTCTGACGGCAAGGTATATTGCACTGCAGATTGAACACCGGGCACACGACGTACGGCATCGGAATGGCCTTGGCTTAAACCTTTACCCCAGAAGGTGTAGGTCTCGCCTGCTGGCAAAATCGCTTCACCAAATAAACGATTAAGTGAGAATAGGCCTGGATCCCAGCCCACTGACAACATCGCCACACGACCTGATTCACGCGCTGACTGATCCAAAGCTGCATAGTACTCAGGCACTTTAGCGTGGGTATCAAAGCTGTCGACAGTGTTGAAAAACTGCGCTAAATACGGGCCTTGCTCTGGCAAGTCAGTTTTAGAACCGCCGCACAGAATCATCACATCCACTTCGTCTTGGTATTGCTCAATGGTATCCATGGCATACACAGGCACGCTGCTATCGAGCAAGGTGACGCTCGCCGGATCACGACGACTGAACACAGCCACCAGACGCATATCTGGATTTTGTGTCAGCGCTGATTCAACGCCACGTCCTAAATTGCCATAACCGGCAATCGCTACTCTGATTCGATTCGACATTTGCACCTATCCTTAACAATTAAAACTTGAATACATCTTAAAAACATCAGCTGTTTGGCTTACTTTTTTCAGCCAAGGCAACGGCTTTAAACATGGCGCGACGCTTATTCAGGGTTTCTTCCCACTCCAGCTCAGGCTGCGAGTCCGTCACAATCCCGGCACCGGCTTGCACATGCAATTGACCGTTTTTAATCACTGCGGTACGGATGGCAATCGCGGTATCCATATTGCCATTCCACGCCCAGTAACCGACCGC
>DATERS010000058.1:0-29357 GCA_035271365.1 Thiopseudomonas sp. | reverse complement strand
TCGGTGGTTTGCGCGGCGAGTTCTTCGTAGGGGACGCCGCGCAGTTCGGCGACAAATTTGGCGACGTCGGCAACGTATTCTGGAAAGTTGGGGCGGCCGCGGTGCGGGATGGGTGCAAGGTAGGGTGAATCGGTTTCAACTAGGATGCGATCACTGGGCACTTGCAGGGCCACTTCGCGCAGTGCTGCGGCATTACGGAAGGTGACGATTCCGGAAAACGAGATGTAATAGCCCAAATCCAGCGCCGCTTTGGCCATCGGCCAGTCTTCAGTAAAGCAATGCATCACGCCAGCTTGTGGCAAGGCCGCTTCGCGCAATAAATCTAAAGTATCTTGCTTGGCTTCGCGGGTGTGCACGATCACCGGCTTACCACACTGACGCGCAGCATCTAAATGCAGACGAAAGGAATCTTGCTGCATCTGCGCTGTTTCAGCTTGATAGTGATAATCCAAGCCGGTCTCACCCACTGCGACAACGCCGGGATGATCTAACTCATCCAGCAGCCATTGCATGGTCGGCTCGCTACCGCGGGTTAAATCCAAAGGATGCACGCCGACCGAGCAATCCACATCCGCATAGCGCTGAGTCAAAGCGCGCATGGTCGGTGCGTTTTCTACACTGATGCCAATACAGAGAAAATGCCCAACGCCGCGATCACGTGCTGCTTGCAGCGCGCTATCCAGACAGCCGTCGTAGGCGGTTAAATCGAGTCGATCAAGGTGACAATGTGAATCAATAAGCATAGGTATAGCCATTTTTAAAATATGGGCAGGCGCTACTGCGTCAGTCACAGCTTACATCGTGTGAGTTGGACGACCTGACGCCAGTACACCGGCCAAATAGGTTTCAATTTTATTACGCGCAATGGCATCGTTTTCAGAAAACTGCACACCCACGCCTGCTGCACGGTTGCCTTGTGCGCCACGTGGAGTGACCCAGACCACACGTCCGGTAGCGGGAATCTTCTCCACTTCATCCATCAGATTCAGCGACATCACCACTTCATCACCCAACTCATATTCGCGAATGGTGGGGATAAATAAACCGCCGTGTTTAATAAAGGGCATATAGGCCGCATACAAAACCGAGGTGTCTCTAATGCTCAGTGTTAACACATTATGACGCGGTACTTCATTCACTGACACATTCATAACAACCTCCGGAATAATCAATAAGGGCGTGGCGCGCTTGCTCAACTACAGCACTCACCCAGCGCACTATCTATAGTATACGCACAGATCTGGCTTAACGCGGCAACAACGCTTGCCAACGCACCAGCAGACCTTCTAAGAGTAAATCAGCACGCAAGGGCACGCGGCGTAAGACTTTTTGCCGATGCTCAAGCAACCAATCCTGTGTTTCCAACAGCAGCGCTAAAGGCGCGCGCGGTGCTACGTGCTTTAACACTACCGCCATATCAGCTAAACCCAATTCGCTGTCATCTTCGGTTATTTTATAGCGCAAGATCAGCTGCGCCCACTGACAAAACCAATCAAAAAGCAAATCCTGCGGCATCTTCGCCCAGGCCACCGCTAAATCACTGGGGCTGCTTTGCTGCTTAAACAATTGCTTAACACCACTGACCACCTGCTCACGAATGGCTAAGACATCACCGCTTAAGAGTTTTTGTGCATTGAGTGGTGCGCCGGAAGCCAGCGCTAGGACATTCTGTGCTTGCTCAAGGCTGAGTTCTGGCTGCTGCTGTTGCAACCAGTCCACGCTTTGCTCCGCGCTGGGTAACGGACAGACCTGTAAGACACAGCGGCTTTTAATGGTTGGTAGTAAAAAGCTAAATTGATGGCTGATCAAGATGAAAACTGTCGAGCCTGCCGGTTCTTCAAGGCTTTTTAATAAGGCGTTAGCCGATCCGCTGGTCATGGCTTCCGCCGGTTCGACAATCACCACTTTGCGCCCGCCCTGCTGCGAGGTTTGTAGAATTTTTGCGACGAGCTCACGCACGCTGGCAATTAAAATCCCTTTGCCCTCTTCTTCCGGTACCAAGCGCATCAAATCCGGGTGAGTATCAGCGGCATATAACTTACAAGCTGAACACTGTCCGCAAGGCTGGTCATTAAGCGGTGCTTTACAGAGTAAAAACTTAGCAAAATGTTCGGCTAACGCGCGTTTACCGCTGCCCGCTGGGCCATGCAACAAATAGGCATGGGCTTGCTGACTGCGCCCGGCTAAGGTCTGCCACAGCTCCGCGTGCCAAGGGTAAAGACTATTGCGCACGCGCACGTTCCATAATTTCGACTAAATGCACATCAAGGCTTTTTTGCACTTCTGGCAGTGTTTGCTCAGCGTTGACCATGCGAAAGCGCTCGGGATCATCTTCAGCACGCTGCAGATAGCTTTGGCGTACGGCTTCAAAAAAGTCGTGGTGTTCTTGTTCAAAACGATCCAACTTGCCACGCGCCACAGCACGCGCCATGCCGTCTTCAACCGGCAAATCAAACAGCAAAGTCATATCTGGGCGTAAATCCCCTTGCACAAACTGTTCCAGCAAAGCAATGCGCGAGCAATCCAAACCACGACCGCCGCCTTGGTAGGCATAGGTGGCATCAGTAAAGCGATCACAGATAACAATTTTACCGGCCTCTAAGGCGGGCAGAATCACTTGGGCTAAATGCTGCGCGCGTGCGGCAAACATCAGTAACAGCTCAGTGTCCACTGACATGGCTTCATCATGCGGTGCTAATAAAATATCGCGAATTTGTTCAGCTAAAGCGGTACCGCCGGGCTCGCGGGTCAGTGCCACCTCAAAACCCTGTGCCTGCAGTTGTTCGGCCAGATAAGCACGGTTGGTCGTTTTGCCAGCGCCTTCAGGGCCTTCCAGGGTAATAAATAATCCACGCATGCTAAGAGTCCTTATTGAGCGGCAGGAGCAGGACTGGAGCGATAGTCTGCACGGCGCTTAATTTGATATTCACGCACGGCTTTATTGTGCTCCGCCAGCGTATTGGAAAACACATGACTGCCATCGCCACGCGCGACAAAGTACAGGCTTTTGCCAGCTTTGGGGTGCAGCGCTGCATAAATCGCTTCGCGCCCCACCATGGCAATCGGCGTAGGCGGCAGTCCTGAGATCACATAGGTATTGTACGCTGTGGGTTTGCGTAAATCTGCTCGGGTGATTTTACCGGTGTAACGCTCACCCATGCCATAAATCACCGTGGGGTCGGTTTGCAATAACATACCAATGGCTAAACGACGCATAAACACCCCGGCGATTTCTTCGCGCTCACGGGCTACGCCGGTTTCTTTTTCAATAATCGAGGCCATGATTAAGGCCTCATCAGGATTGCGGTACGGCAAATCCTCCGCTCGCTGCGCCCACTCTTCAGCCAGCACTTTTTGTAAGCGTTGATTAGCTTGGCGCAAAATATCTAAATCGCTTTGGCCACGGGTAAAGTTATAGGTATCGGGAAAAAAGCGTCCTTCCGGGTGCAGATTGGCTTGATCCAGCCTGCGCATCAATTCGCTATCGCTAACATCACCCAGGGTTTGCTGCAGTTTATCTTGCTGGGCTAAGGCGGCACGCACTTGGCGAAAGTTCCAGCCTTCCACCAGCGTCACGCGGTACTGTAAAACATCACCGCTGCGCCACTTATCCAGCAACTGGGTGACATTCATCCCTGGGGTTAATTCGTACTCACCACTGTGCAACGGCTGAATATGCCCCTGCAAACGCCAGCTTAAACGCAACCAAAATGCACCGTGCAAAACGCCCTGCTGCTCTAACTGCAACAATAAACCATTGGGGGTGCTGCCAGCCGGCGCACTGAGGACAATCTCATGTTCCAGCTGTAAGGGCTGCTCCAGCACTTGCTCCTGCTTCCACAGCAGCCCAGCCACGGACGCAATCAGCAACACAATGCCCAGCAAAATTACAGTCATTAATTTACGCAGCACGGCTTTCTTCCACTCAATCTTGAATAAGTTGCTGCAGTTTACGAGTCATAGCGCCAATCGGCCAGTGCTGCGCTGCATAAGCGCGTACCGGCCAAATGCCGTAGAGGCTATTGCAGGTGAAGACTTCGTCGGCCTGTAGTAAATCCTGCAGAGTGATATCTCGCACCAGTACCTCGATACCCACAGCGGCAGCACGCTCTAATAACTCGGCACGCATCACCCCAGCCACGCCACAGCGATGCAGTGCGGGGGTCAGCAGTTGTTGTTTATGGACGATAAAAATATTGCTAAACACACCATCGACCACACGATCCTGCGCATCCAGCAATACACCTTCGGCGTAACTCGGATCAGACCATTCCGCTCGCGCTAAGACTTGCTCTAAGCGATTGAGGTGTTTGAGTCCGGCTAACAGGGGTTGTTCAGAGAGTCGCAACTGACAGGCAAACAATTGAATGCCCTGTTGCTGATGTGCGGCAGGCCATTGCGGTACAGCAGAGGCTTGTAAAATTCGTTGCGGCACACAGGGATCAGGTAAGCCATAGCCACGCTGACCGGCACCACGGGTCACAATCAGTTTGCAGACGCCATCACCCAACTGCTGCATATACTCCAGCAATTCGCGGCGCAAAATCGACATATCACAGGGTATTTTTAAACGCTGACAGCCTTCCTGTAAACGGGCTAAATGCCGTTCCAGTAAGACCGCACGCCCACCCTGCACTTTAAGGGTTTCAAACAGACCATCACCATAGGCCAAACCACGGTCAGCGAGCGCAATACTATCTGCGGGCTGACCGTTAACCCAGGCCTGCACCTTTAGCTGTACCGACGCAGTAACAGCGAACCGTTAGTACCGCCAAAACCAAAGGAGTTGGACAATACCGCATCAATTTTCATTGGTTGAGCTTGGTGTGGCACAAAGTTCAGATCACAACCGGCACCCGGCTCATCCAAGTTGATGGTCGGCGGAGCCACTTGATCACGCAAGGCTAAAATACTAAAAATGGCTTCAACTGCACCCGCCGCACCTAACAAGTGACCGGTCATGGATTTAGTTGAACTGACCGCCAGCGCTTGCGCATGATCAGCAAACACAGTTTTTAGTGCATTAACTTCAGCTAAGTCACCGGCCAGCGTTGAGGTTCCGTGTGCGTTAACATACTGCACTTGATCAGGACGCATACCGGCATCACGTAAGGCATTGGCCATACAGCGTGCTGCACCATCACCTTGCTCAGGCGGTGAAGTCATATGGTAGGCATCAGCGCTCATACCAAAACCAGCCACTTCGGCATAAATTGTGGCACCACGGGCTTTAGCGTGCTCGAGTTCTTCAAGTACCAGCGCACCAGCACCATCGGCCAAGACAAAACCATCACGGCCGGCATCCCAAGGACGGCTGGCTGTTTGTGGATCATCATTGCGCGTGGAGAGTGCACGTGAAGCGGCAAAACCACCCAGACCTAAGCCACAGGCTGCCATTTCAGCACCACCCGCCAGCATCACATCTGCATCGCCGTAAGCAATATTGCGCGCAGCCATACCAATACAATGCGTACCTGTGGTACAGGCGGTAGCAATGGCATAGTTCGGACCTTGTAAGCCCAACTGGATCGACAGCACACCCGAGAGCATATTGATAATAGAACCGGGGACAAAGAACGGCGAAATACGGCGCGGGCCTTGCTCGACTAATGTTTTGCTGGTGTTTTCAATATTGGTCAAGCCACCAATACCTGAACCCATCACCACACCAACACGTTCACGGTTGGCATCCGTCACTTCTAGACCTGAATCGTGCATGGCCTGCAAACCTGCAGCGAGACCATACTGAATAAACAAGTCTAAGCGACGCGCATCTTTGGCGGGCATATATTGAGTTACATCAAAGTCTTTGACTGAACCGGCAAAGCGCGTTGAAAAAGCTTCAACGTTCATATGTTCAATCGAACTGATACCGCTTTTACCAGCTAGGATGCCGGACCAGCTGTGTGCGACATCAAGACCTAGTGGGGACAGCATACCCATCCCGGTAACTACGACACGTCTACGCGACATGGCGACAACCTCTTGTTAATGCAAAATGTACTGTACAAAAAAAAGCCGCACACTCGTAACAAGTCGCGCGGCTTTCACTGTTGCAAAGAAACCGTCTACATTACTGCGCGTGAGCGTTGATGTAATCGATTGCTTCTTGAACAGTAGTGATTTTTTCAGCTTTCTCATCAGGAATTTCAGTCTCGAACTCTTCTTCAAGAGCCATTACTAATTCAACTGTATCCAATGAGTCTGCGCCTAAATCATCAACAAAAGATGCATTGTTAGTCACGTCTTCTGCTTTAGCACCTAACTGCTCAGCAACGATTTTTTTAACGCGTTCTTCAATAGTGCTCATACCGTATATCACTCCTAAATGGAAAACTGGGCAACTTAAGCTGCCGCTTTGTATAAAAAGGGTTTGTGCATATTAAGCAAACTGCTTGCCCTTTGCGAACCACTTATTTGATCTTTATGTGCGCTGCCATCAGCACTGCACACAAAGTTCTAATCCTACAGGCTGCAATTATGACTCAAAACACAACGCTTCGGTCACAATAACAGGCATTTTAACTCATATACATGCCGCCGTTCACTGGAATCGTTGCTCCAGTAACATAAGACGCCTGCTCTGATGCTAGAAAACTCACCACATTGGCGATTTCTTCAGCTTGACCCAAACGTCCTAATGGAATTTGTGTCATCAAGGCATCACGCTGCGCTTCGGGTAATTCACGGGTCATATCAGTATCAATAAAGCCCGGTGCTACCGCATTGACAGTGATTGAGCGCGAGCCCACTTCACGTGCTAATGCGCGACCAAAACCTTCTAGGCCTGCTTTTGCTGCGGCGTAGTTTACTTGACCTGCGTTACCCATTGCACCTACTACCGAGCCAATACTGATAATGCGGCCCCAGCGTGCTTTAGTCATACCACGTAAAACCGCTTTGGTCATACGGTACAAGCTGTTTAAATTGGTATCAATGACATCAAACCATTCGTCATCTTTCATCCGCAGCATCAGGTTATCACGGGTGATACCAGCATTATTGACCAGAATCAGCGGCGCACCAAATTCAGTTTGGATGCGCGCAAGGGTCGCAGTCACAGACTCAGCATCACAGACATTGAGCATCATTCCTGTGCCTTGAATGCCATGGTCCTTTAATGTTTGACTGATACTCTCTGCGCCCTTCTCAGAGGTTGCGGTACCAATCACGATGGCACCTTGTGCGCCCAACTGCAGGGCAATGGCTTGGCCAATCCCACGGCTTGCGCCGGTCACCAATGCCACTTTACCTTGTAAGCTCATGCTTTTCTCCATCTCAAAGCTGCGCAGCAACAGCAGCTGCAAACCCTTCTGGGCTATCTAAATTATAGGTGTTAACGCCTTTAATGCAGCGCTTATTGAGGCCGGACAGGACTTTACCTGGGCCACACTCAACCACATCAGTCACACCTTGTGCGGCTAAGCACACCATCGACTCAACCCAGCGCACAGGACTATAGAGTTGCGCGAGGAGATTTTGTTCTAAAACAGCT
Source organism: Thiopseudomonas sp. (assembly GCA_035271365.1). Classification (GTDB taxonomy): domain Bacteria; phylum Pseudomonadota; class Gammaproteobacteria; order Pseudomonadales; family Pseudomonadaceae; genus Denitrificimonas. The sequence goes on along the minus strand of DATERS010000058.1, from coordinate 21,862 downwards.
AAGTCAGTCACCACTTCAGCAGTGACGTTTTGCACTAAAGCAATGCTCGGCTGCTGCCATTTGATCGCAGCTAAAGACTGGGCAAACTGCTCTGCCGCCGGGCGCATCAAGGCACAATGCGACGGTACACTGACCGGCAAAGCGATCGCTCGTTTCGCGCCACGCGCTTTACAGGCAACAATGGCACGCTCAACCGCAGCAGCGTCACCGGCTACAACCACTTGGCCTGGCGCATTAAAATTGACCGCACTGACCACTTGGCCTTCGGCTGCTTCAGCACAGGCTGCCTGCACATCCGCATCATCCAGACCTAAAATAGCCGCCATACCACCGGTACCTGTAGGTACAGCTTCTTGCATCAACTGACCACGACGCTCAACTAAACGCACGGCATCCGCTAAAGATAAGCTGCCTGCTGCCACTAGAGCTGAGTACTCACCTAAACTGTGCCCAGCAACGTATGCTGGCTGCGCCGCTGACTTGGCTTGCCACAGACGCCACAAAGCAATCGATGCGGTTAAAATAGCCGGTTGGGTTTTATCGGTTTGATTCAATACGTCCGCTGGGCCTTGCTGAGTTAACGCCCAGAGGTCATAGCCTAAAGCAGCAGATGCTTCGGCAAAGGTATCGAGCACAATTGACTCTGCCGCACCAATATCGGCCAGCATGCCAACGGCTTGTGAGCCTTGGCCGGGGAATACAAACGCAAGAGAAGCCTTCATAACTATAATTACCTGTCATTCAACAAAGGAAGTTTGCCACGTATAGGATATCAATAACAAACCGACTATTGGATGATAAACCCTACCCATCCGTCACACTTTACTTGTATTTAGTCTGCAGTACGACGCTTTTAACTGGGGTTGAGCACTTGTAAGTGCGCTTGCAAGCGTTCAGCCAGCCCTTCTTGTGCCGCTCGATAGGCGACACTAATGGCCGCCTGAAAGGCTTCCTGCGTGGCATTACCGTGGCTTTTCACCACAACACCATCCACGCCTAGCAAACAGGCGCCATTGTAACGCTCGGGCGCTAACTCTAAACGCAACATGTTTAATAAGGGTGCAGCTAACCAGGCCAATAACCAAGCCCGCCAGCCACGTCCTAAGCGTTGTTTAATCCGCGTGGCGATCATCTTAGCTAAGCCTTCACTGGATTTCAGCAAAACATTACCGACAAAACCATCACAGACCACCACATCAGCATCACCGCGAAAGACGCCATCGCCTTCCACATAACCAATATAGTTAATCTGCGGCATATTTTGTAATTCAGCCGCGGCCTGCTTGACCTGCTGATTGCCTTTGACCGCTTCCAGCCCAACATTGAGTAAAGCCACACGCGGCTTGTCGATGCCTTGAATTTGCACAGCCGCTGAGCCCATTAAGGCAAATTGCACCAATTGCTGGGCACTGACATCGACATTGGCACCCAGATCTAACAAATGGGTTTCACCGGTTAAGGTGGGCAATGCGGTCATAATCGCTGGACGTTCGATATTGGGTAAAGGCTTGAGAATATGCTTAGCCAAGGCCATTAAGGCACCGGTATTACCAGCACTAACACAGGCTTGCACCTGCTTATCGCGCAATAATTGCAAGGCGATACGCATCGAGGAATCAGGTTTATGGCGCAAGGCATGCGCAGGTAATTCAGCCATATCAATGCTTTCGCTGGCATGCTGAATAGTCAGTCGTGAATAATCGACTTGAGGGTATTGAGCCAGAGCTGACTCAATCGATGCTCGATCACCCACTAGCACTAAGTGCAAAGCTGGATGCTCTAGCAAACTTTGTACACAGGCAGAAACAACAAGGCGGGGACCGAAGTCCCCGCCCATTGCATCAATCGCTATCGCTGAACCTGTCAAGGTTTACTCAGCAGAATCCTTCGCGATCACTTGACGGCCACGGTATACACCTTCTGGTGATACGTGGTGACGTAAGCGTAACTCACCCGTACTTTTCTCTACAGTCAAAGTACTAGCGGTGAGTGCATCGTGTGAACGGCGCATGTCACGCGCTGAACGGGATTTCTTGCTCTTCTGAACAGCCATAATTATAAACTCCTAAACGTTTGGGTCACGCTTTAATTGCGCCAATACACTGAATGGGTTGGACCTTGTAACCGCATTCTTGCTCGTCTCAGACTCGATGAGTCCAGCCGGTTGCTGGCATTCTTCAGGCGGATGCATCGGGACAATCGGCAAAGAGAGCAATAACTCATCTTCAATCAATGCCAATAAATCTAAAGGCTCCTCACCTACTTCAAGTACGTCATACCCTTGCGGGAAGTGCAGCTCTTCTGTGCCAGGTATTACAATGGCATACAGATACTCACCACTGATAGGTATAACCGCTTCATCCAAGCAACGCTGGCAAATCATCCTAACCTCCGATTCAAGCTTAAGTCGCATTACTGCTACTTTCTGCTCGTCGCGGCTAAACTCAAACGCTACCCGAACAAGTCCGGCAGTGTCTGTCAGCAATTCGCAAACCCTAGAAAAATCAGATAGAGGGATCTCACCAGCTAAGGTGATACCACGATCTGCAAGTTTTCGCGGATCAACGTGAGGAGGAATCGGTGCATTTATCATAGGCGCGATATTCTATGGATAGACTCTGCAACTGTCAAAGGATATTGTCCCTTAGACGATTCTATCGTTGCCTTGGCTGCTAAAAATAGCCATGATTTGCCCGCTCAGCGCTACAAAGTAAATATTGTTTCTACGCTGGGCTATTATATGCCAAACTCAATTCGAAGAAACTATTAGTTAAGGTCCTATGTCCACTCAGTTTTCCAGTTTATTTGCTGCTGCTTTTTATGGTGCTACGTGCTTCTACATTATAAGCTGCCTCTGGCGTCGTACACCTTTTAATAAAGTTATAGTCACAGGCCTGACCCTGCTTGGCTTTATTGCGCACGGAGCACATCTATCTACCCAACTGCTATCAGAGCAAGGTCTACTCTTAAGCCTGTTTAATGTGGCGAACTTAATTACGCTCTCCATTACCGGCTTTGTTTTGCTATGCCTCACGCGGATTTCTGCGCATATACTGCTGCTGCCACTGCTCAGTCTGAGCATCCTAGCGGTGTTATCAGCACAGTACTTACCGCAAGGTTATGTACAACCTATAAATGAAGCGCCGGGTATTTTGGCGCACATTCTCTTTTCCATTTTGGCCTACGGCATGATCACCATTGCGGTATTCCAATCTTTAGTGCTGCTGATTCAAGAGCAGCAGCTGCGTAAGCGCCCCGTTTCAACACTGATCAAGAACTTCCCGCCACTGCAAAGCATGGAAAGCCTGTTATTTGGTTTTTTATGGGCGGGTTGGTTACTGCTGTCACTGTCATTGATCAGCGGCTGGTTATTTCTAGATAACTTATTTGCTCAGCACTTGGCACACAAAACCATCTTATCGTGCATCGCTTGGCTGGTGTTTGGCATCTTACTGTGGGGCCGCCATCAACTCGGCTGGCGCGGACACAAAGCCATTCGCTGGACCATTGCTGGCTTTCTGCTATTGATGCTGGCCTATTTTGGCAGCAAATTAGTCCGTGAATTTATTCTAGTTATTTGAGGCTATTTGCTTGTGGACGAGATGCACATCGGCTATTTGTTGGGCTTGCTGATTTTTTTGATTATTTGCTCGGCTTTTTTCTCCAGCTCAGAAACGGGTCTATTAAGCTTAAACCGCTACAGACTGCGCCATATGAGCCGCGAAGGAAACCGCAGCGCACAACGCGCATTGCGCCTGCTGAACACCCCTGACCGCTTGCTAGGTACCATCCTAGTGGGCAATAACGTGGTTAACATCCTTGCGGCTTCGATTGCTACGGTGATTGCCGTGGAGCTGTGGGGTGATGCCGGCGTGGTGATTGCCACCACTGGCTTGACCATAGTGATTTTGATTTTTGGTGAGATTACGCCAAAAACACTAGCAGCCTTACGCCCCGAGCTGATTGCTTTCCCCGCCAGCCGCGTGATTTTGCTGCTGATGGCGCCGCTCTATCCGATTGTCTGGCTGACTGGCGCCATCAGTAATGGCTTACTGCGCTTATTTGGTGTGGACACCCGTCATCGCTCATCAGAAAGCCTCTCCACTGAAGAACTGCGCAGCGTGGTACGCGAAGCTGGACAAGAATTACCGGGCAATCGTCAAGATATGCTGCTGGGTATTCTTGATCTGGAAAAAGTGACGGTTAATGACATTATGATTCCGCGCAATGAGGTCTTTGGTATCGACCTGAATAACAATCTAGATCAAATTATTTGGCAACTGCGCACCACCACGCACACACGTCTACCGCTATATCGTGAGAATATTAATCAGATTATTGGCGTGATTCATATGCGCCAAATTGCGCGTCTACTGACTTTAAATAAGCTCACCCATGACGACCTGCAAGAAGCCTGCAGTGACCCGTACTTTGTCCCTGAAAGCACACCACTTTCCACCCAGCTGCTGAACTTTCAAAAGCAAAAGCGCCGTATCGGCATTGTTGTTGATGAGTACGGTGATGTAGAAGGAATTGTGACGCTGGAAGATATTCTGGAGGAGATTGTCGGCGAGTTTAGCCACCATGACCGCCGCTCGACGCCAGAAATTCGTCAACTCAATGACGGCACCTACACCATTGACGGTACTGCCTATATTCGTGATATCAATAAAGCGCTGGAATGGGAATTGCCCAGTGACGGTCCGAAAACCCTGAATGGCTTAATCACGGAAATTCTAGAGTTTATTCCTAAAGGCGCCGTCTGTATTCAAGTCGGCCCCTACTATGTCGAAACGCTGGAGATTAAAGATAACCGAGTCAGTCGCGCACGTTTATGGGAAGGCGGCTAACTCGGTTTTACGCGTGATTAGAGCTCAACGCTGAGATGACTGATCACTTGCAAGGCTTTTTCACGCGCAGCTTGCACTGTAGGCGCTTGTGCCAAGGCCACACCCATACGGCGCTCACCCTCTACAGAGGGCTTGCCAAACAGGCGTAGCGCGGTGTCAGGCTCTTGCAGCGCTTGCGCTAAACCAGCAAAAGCCGTTTGCGTGGAATGACCTTTAACCAGCAATACCGCCGATGCTGTTGCGCCCATCTGGCGAATAGCTGGAATCGGCAAGCCTAAAATTGCCCGCGCATGCAGCGCAAACTCAGATAAGTCCTGCGACATCAAAGTGACTAAGCCGGTATCGTGCGGACGCGGTGATACTTCGCTAAACCACACCTGATCGCCTTGCACAAACAGCTCAACACCAAACACACCACGACCACCTAAGGCATCGGTAATGCTTTGTGCAATACGCTGTGCTTCAGCTAAAGCGATTGGACTCATCACCTGCGGCTGCCATGACTGCACATAGTCGCCACGTTCTTGTAAGTGCCCAATCGGTTCACAGAAACTGGTGCCGTCGATATGGCGTACGGTCAGCAGAGTGATTTCATAATCAAAATCAATAAAGCCTTCAACAATCACCCGACCGGCACCGGTGCGACCGCCCTCTTGGGCAACCTGCCAAGACGGCTCAAGATCAGCTGAACTGTGTAAGACGCTCTGCCCTTTACCGGAGGAACTCATTAACGGCTTAACCACACAGGGATAACCGACCTGCGCAACACCAGCGCAATACTCAGCGTAGTTATCAGCAAAGCAATAAGGCGAAGTCGGTAGCGCCAACTCTTCGGCAGCGAGACGGCGAATGCCTTCACGATCCATGGTCAACTGCGCCGCGCGCGCGGTAGGAATCACCGTAAAGCCTTCAGCCTCTAAGGCAACCAAAGTAGCTGTAGCAATCGCTTCAATTTCTGGAACGATATAGTCAGGCTTTTCCAGCTCAATTACGGCGCGCAAAGCGGCATCATCCAGCATATTAATGACATGACTGCGATGCGCCACTTGCATGGCCGGTGCATTGGCGTAACGATCGACAGCGATGACTTCAACGCCAAAGCGTTGCAACTCAATGGCGACTTCTTTACCCAACTCACCTGAGCCGCAGAGCAAAACACGCACTGCAGTGGTCGATAATGGTGTTCCTATACGGGGCATTACATATCCTCTTTAATTAGCTCAACAAGCCCTGCTCACGCGCGCGAGCATTGGCTTTCTCTAACACTTCGCGGCGCTCTTCATTCGTCATTCTGCCCCAGTAACTGATTTCTTGACCGCTGCGCTGGCAACCCATACAAATATCATTGATATCTAGGGCGCATAAACTCACACAAGGTGAGCGCAGCGGCTTTTCTTTCTCTGGGGGCTTAGGGGGTGTCGTCATGGTCTTCCTGCAAATGTTCAGCATAACGCTGGGCATTATGCACATAATGAGTGGCATTGGCTTCTAAGTTACTTTTTTGTTCATCGGTCAGCTCGCGCACCACCTTGCCGGGTGAGCCCATCACTAAACTGCCATCGGGAATAACTTTGCCTTCAGGAATCAAGCTATTGGCGCCAATAATGCAATGCTTACCAATTTGGGCACCATTGAGAATCACTGCGCCAATGCCAATCAGACTGTGATCACCGACGGTGCAGCCATGCAACATGGCATTATGGCCAATGGTCACGCCTTTACCTACAGTCAGCGGCCAGCCCATATCGGTGTGCATGACGGTGCCGTCTTGTACATTACTGTTCTCACCAATATGAATCAGCTCATTGTCGCCGCGCAAGACAGCGCCAAACCAAACACTGGCGCCCGCCTCTAAGCGCACTTTACCAATCACGGCAGCTGTGGGTGCAATCCAGCTCTCAGGGTGCGCATCAACTCGGCTTTCTGCTAAACGGTATTTCATTGGGTTATTCCTTTTATAATTATTGTTTAGATTTCTTTTTTACTCAGCTGCGGTGGCTCGCTCAGCACGATCCGTGTGTCATACAGCAGATTGACTAACTCAACCAACATTACTGCAGTCAGACCCCAGATTTTATAGCCGTCAAAATGATAGCTGGGCACATACCAGGTACGGCCTAAATAATCGATACGGTGAGTGTTGTGGCGCGGGTCACCGGCAAAGAATTCCAGTGGTACAGAAAATATCGATTCAATTTCACCGATATTGGCCCGATATTCCACGGCCTCAGGAATAAAGCCGACATAGGGCGTCACTTTAATACCATGGCGTGACATCACATCACTTAACGGACCAACCACTTGCACTAAGTTAGGCTCTAAGCCGACTTCTTCGTGGGTTTCACGCAGCGCAGTGCTGATCAAGTCACAATCTTCAGGATCACGCCGCCCACCCGGAAAAGCCACTTCACCACCGTGGGTGGAGAGGTTTGCTGAACGCAATGTCAGTATCACCTCTGGATTGTCAGCGCGCGTCAGGGGCATCAATACCGCGGCTTCGCGCGCATGCGCGGGCAGCAACAAATGACGTGGTGAATAGCTTTGTATACGTTGAATAACATTATCAAACATAGGCATGCTCTCTACCTCAATATAGAATCATCATGCCAGAACCCTGCGTCGCACCCAAGTAACTTATCCTCCGCTGCGCAAAAGTATATCTATTGACAGGCTGCGAACAGATCGCCAGCTGCGGATAAAGTGATTAGAATAGCCCGCGCACTCACTCAGCAGATATGGGCTGGGGCTTCAGTTATTATTTGGATTATGTCTATGCGCGCGTTACTTCTTGGGGTGTTATTGGCTTTACCTTTCTTTGCTTGTGCCAACTCGAATCTCACTATGAGTACTCCACATATTGATAAAGTGCTGGTGCTAAAGTCTGAACGTACGCTGCATTTAATGCACCGCGATACGGTGGTGAAGTCTTATCGGGTGTCGCTGGGTAAAAAACCCGGTCCTAAGCAATATGAGGGTGATAAGCGTACGCCGGAGGGGATTTATTCAATCAACTGGCGTAAACACAGCAATAACTTTAATTTGGCTATGCATATTTCTTATCCCAATGAGGATGATCTGAAACGCTCAGAAGAAACTGGCCTGCCGCCGGGCAGTATGATTATGTTGCATGGCACGCCAGAAGATGAAGAATACCCTGAGTGGTTTTTCAGCTCACTGAACTGGACTGAGGGCTGCATCGCTCTGACTAACTCGGATATGGAAGAAATCTGGGCATCAGTGCAAGACGGCACGCTGATTGAGATTCGCCCTTAAATTCCTCTGCGCACTGACTCATCTACTTATTACCCGCTCAGAAAAACAAAAATATTTAGCATGATTGGAGTATGTCGTACCTCGTTCGTGCTGCTTGATTAGTGATGTTGTTAGCAGAGTCTTTAGTGAGTCTCGATTAATCTAAGAAGCGCGTGTAGCCACAAGATGAATTTCTATACAGTTTGTAGGGTGGGCATTTATGCCCACGCGATGCTGGATACATGACTTACAATCTAAAATGATCGCGGGCATAAATGCCCGCACTACGATGATCTCAATGCGCAACATAAACCTCAGATAGCACAACGCCGCTGACGGGCAGCGGCGTTGTTGGTGTTAGCAGACTGAATTAGTCCACCCACACTCGCGCATTACGGAACATACGTAACCATGCGCCATCGTCTTGCCACTCATCTGGGTGCCAAGAGTTTTGTACGGCACGGAACAGACGCTCTGGGTGCGGCATCATAATGGTCACACGACCATCACGGTTGGTTAGACCGGTAATACCTTTGGGCGAACTGTTTGGGTTCGCTGGGTAGCGCTCAGTCACTTTGCCGTAGTTATCCACATAACGCAGGCTGACACTGCCGGAGATATCAGACTCTAACAAAGCATCGGCGCTGGCATACTCTGCATGACCTTCACCGTGTGCCACCACTACAGGCATGCGCGAACCGGCCATACCTTGCAGGAAGATCGACTGTGATTTTTGCACTTCAACCATCGCTACACGCGCTTCAAACTGCTCGGAGTGGTTGCGTACAAAACGCGGCCAGAACTCCGAACCTGGAATCAGCTCAGTCAGGTTGGACAACATCTGGCAACCGTTACACACACCTAAGGTGAAACTGTCATCGCGATCGAAGTACGCTGAGAATGCATCGCGAGCACGGCTGTTAAACAGGATGGATTTAGCCCAACCTTCACCGGCACCCAAGACGTCACCGTAAGAGAAACCACCGCAGGCCACCAGACCTTTAAAGGTTTCTAGATCAACACGGCCTTCCAGCACATCACTCATATGCACATCAACTGCCGCGAAACCAGCACGGTCAAACGCCGCTGCCATTTCCACATGACCATTGACGCCTTGCTCACGCAATACTGCCACACGTGGACGCAGGCCTTTTTTGATATAAGGCGCACTGATGTCCGCATTGATATCAAAGGTCAGCTTAGCTGATAGGCCAGGATCTTCTTTATCCAATAGCGTTTCAAACTCTTGCTCAGCACATTCAGCGTTATCACGCAGACGCTGAACCTGATAGCTGGTTTCTGTCCAAGTGCGCTGCAATAAGCGACGCTCGCCTTTAAATACAGTGTTGCCCGCTAAGCTGACTTTAACTGTATCACCGGCCACTGGACGACCAATCACGCTGACGCAATCAGCCAAGCCGGCTTGAGCAAAGGCCGCAACCACTGCATCAAGATCCGTTCTCAGCACCTGCACCACCGCACCCAACTCTTCGTTGAGTAAAGCTGCGTTGACTTGCTCAGCTGCGATATTGAGCACATCAAGATTGATGTCCAAACCACAACGACCGGCAAAGGCCATTTCCAATACTGTAGTGAGCAAGCCACCATCAGAACGGTCGTGGTACGCCAATAAACGCTGCTCAGCATTCAAGCTTTGAATGGTTGCAAAGAAAGCTTTTAGATCTTCGGCACTGTCCACATCAGGTGTGCTTTGGCCAATCTGGCTGTACACCTGGGCAAAAATCGATGCGCCTAAACGGTTTTGGCCGCGACCTAAGTCAATCAGCACTAATGCGCTGTCACCTTTATCCAAACGCAGTTGCGGCGTCATGGTTTGACGAATATCGGGGACTGGGGCAAAACCTGTGATCACCAATGACAGTGGTGAAGTGACTGATTTATCAACACCTTCATCCTGCCAGCTGGTTTTCATCGACATTGAGTCTTTACCGACTGGAATGGTAATGCCCAGTGCTGGGCACAATTCCATACCTACAGCGTGAACGGTGTCATATAAACGCGCATCTTCGCCTGGGTGACCAGTTGCAGCCATCCAGTTCGCGGATAAACGAATATCAGAAATCTTATTAATACGTGCCGCAGCCAAGTTCGTGACGGCTTCACCCACCGCCATACGTCCTGATGCAGGCGCATCAAGAATAGCCAGCGGCGTACGCTCGCCCATCGCCATCGCTTCACCGACATACGCATCAAAGCTGCTGGCAGTGACAGCACAGTCAGCCACAGGCACTTGCCATGGGCCAACAAACTGATCACGTGCCACTAAACCCGTCACGCTGCGGTCACCAATGGTGATGAGGAAGCTTTTGCTACCCACTGCTGGGTGACGCAAAATACGATCCGTGGTTTCTTTTAAATCAAATGTCGCAGCAGCAAAGTCGTCTTCTAACTCGTTTTCACGAGTGACGGTACGGTGCATACGCGGTGGCTTGCCGAGTAACACATCCAATGGCATATCCACTGGCTTGTTATCAAAGTGGCTATCGGCAACAATTAAGTGACGCTCTGCAGTCGCTTCACCCACTACGGCAAACGGGCAACGCTCACGCTCACAAATCGCGGCGAAACGCTCAAGGTTGTCTGGCGTTACGGCCATCACATAGCGTTCTTGCGACTCATTACACCAAATTTCCAGCGGGCTCATGCCCGGCTCGTCATTGGGAATATTGCGTAAGTTAAAGATACCGCCACGACCGGCATCATTCACCAACTCTGGGAAAGCGTTGGATAAACCACCGGCGCCCACGTCATGAATAAAGCTGATCGGGTTATCGTCACCCAACTGCCAGCAACGGTCGATCACTTCTTGGCAACGACGTTCCATTTCTGGGTTTTCGCGTTGTACTGAAGCAAAGTCTAAGTCAGCTGATGAAGCACCGGTCGCCATCGACGACGCTGCACCACCACCTAAACCAATCAACATGGCTGGACCGCCCAGCACAATCAGTTTACTGCCAACAGCAATATCATCTTTCTCGACGTGTTCCGCACGGATATTACCCAAACCACCGGCCAACATAATTGGCTTATGGTAACCGCGCACTTCTTCACCGCGAGGTGTAGTAATGGATTGTTCAAAGGTACGGAAATAACCGGTAATCGCAGGACGGCCAAACTCATTATTAAACGCCGCGCCACCCAGCGGGCCTTCAAGCATAATATCCAGAGCAGTGACAATACGATCAGGTTTGCCGTACGCCACTTCCCACGGCTGGATATAGCCTGGGATATTTAAGTTAGAAACGGTAAAACCAGTTAAACCGGCTTTCGGCTTAGAACCACGACCCGTAGCACCTTCGTCACGAATCTCACCACCGGAACCGGTTGATGCACCTGGGAATGGTGCAATCGCCGTTGGGTGGTTGTGAGTTTCGACTTTCATCAAGATATGAATCGGCTCTTGATGCGCAGCGTATTCGCCGGTGACTGGGTCTGGGAAGAAACGACCGGCAGTAAAACCTTCAATCACTGAAGCATTATCGCTATAGGCTGACAACACACCTTCGCTGTTCATGGCAAAGGTGTTTTTAATCATGGCAAATAATGATTTCTCTTGCGCCTGACCATCAACATCCCAACTGGCGTTAAAGATTTTATGACGGCAATGCTCAGAGTTCGCCTGGGCAAACATCATTAATTCAATATCGTGTGGGTTGCGACCGAGCTTTTTAAAGCTCTCAACCAAGTACTCGATTTCATCTTCAGCCAGGGCCAAACCTAATGCTAGGTTGGCTTTTTCTAAGCTTTCAACTCCACCTTCCAGCACATCAACTACAGCTAATGGGCGTGGTTGTGCATGGCTAAATAAAGCCGATGCTTCTTCCATCGCGCCGAGTACGAGTTGGGTCATACGGTCATGCAATACAGCAGAAATCAGCTGAGTTTCAGCATCGCTGTAATCACCGGTGATGTAATACGCCATACCGCGCTCAATGCGCTGTACTTTGGCCAGTCCACAGTTTTTAGCAATATCCGTTGCTTTACTGGACCAGGGTGAAATAGTGCCAAAACGTGGCACCACTAAAAATAGGCGTCCGCTTGGCTCTTGGCTTGGCACACTAGGGCCATACTTGAGCAAACGGCTAAGGACTTGGCCTTCTTCACTGCTTAATGCAGCTGAAACCTCAACAAAATGAGCAAACTCAGCGTACACACCGCTGACTGAGGGAACCTTCTGAAGTAACTGTTCAAAAAGTTTCTCGTGGCGAAAAGCAGAAAGGGCAGGAGCGCCGCGCAAGATCAGCATCGTCGTGACAGCCTCGAAAAGTTGTATGAAATGGGCTGATATTCTAGTGCCCATAGCAATAAATAACCATCCAAATCTACCTTTAAAGCATTAAATGACCGCATAACACCTTACATACACAGCTGCCTCACGCTAACACAGTGCTTTTCTTTGCTGGATTCATGCGCTTTTGCGTATACTGCGCCCATGCGTTCACTGAATTTAACTCCTCTACGCGGCCTGATGCTGGGCTGTGTAACGATCTTTATGCTGATGCTAAACAGTTGTGGCAAGCCGCCAACAACTCTTGAGCGCATTCAGGAGCAAGGCATTTTGCAGGTGGTGACGCGCAATAGCCCTTCCACCTATTTCCAAGACCGCAACGGTAAAACCGGCTTTGAATATGAGCTGGTCAAGCATTTTGCTGATCACTTGGGTGTGCAACTCAGTATTAAAACAGCCGACAATCTCGAGCAACTGTTTGACAGTTTAGGCACAGAAGATGGCCCTGTTTTAGCGGCGGCGGGTTTGGTGGTTAATCCTGAGCGTTATGAGCAGGTGCGCTTTTCTGATGCTTATCTTGATGTGTCATCGCAGTTTATTTATCACCAAAAAAACAATCGGCCGAAAAACCCCAAACATCTAATCGGTAAAAATCTGCTGGCACTTAAAGGCAGTATTCATGAACGCAGTCTGCAAGTCTTACAACTCGATTATCCAGAGCTGAGCTATAGCGTTTCTGATCAAGTTGAAAGTGTTGATTTACTGCGCATGGTTGATGAGCAACAGATTGATATGACTCTGGTGACTTCAAACCAGATGGCGATGAATCAGGTGTACTTTCCAAATATACGCGTGGCCTTCACTTTAGAAGACAGCATCCCATTGGGCTGGGCGATTGCGGCCGGCAACGATGTCAGCTTACTGAATGAGATCAACCGTTTCTTAGCCAACGCCAAGCAATCTGGACTGATTCAACAGCTGACTGAGCGCTATTACGGTCATCTCGACACCTTAGGCTATGTCGGCGCCAATGCCTTTGCGCGACACTTGCAACAGCGCCTGCCCAACTATGAAGCGGCCTTTCGTGATGCCGCTAAAGAGCACGCTGTGGATTGGCGTTTACTGGCCGCTATGGGCTATCAAGAATCACATTGGCTGCCCACCGCCACCTCTAAAACCGGTGTGCGTGGCCTAATGATGCTCACCCTGCGTACAGCCAAGGCCATGGGTGTGAAAAACCGCTTGGATCCCCGACAAAGCATTCAAGGCGGCGCACGTTATATTAGTTTATTAATGTCCAAGCTACCGGAAAGCATTTATCCGGCAGATCGCGTTTGGTTTGCCCTAGCGGCCTATAACGTCGGCATGGGCCATCTTGGCGATGCGCGCAAGCTGACTGCGGCTGAAGGCCTGGATCCTGATAAATGGCTGGATGTGAAAACCATATTGCCGCGTTTAGCGCAAAAGCAGTGGTATAGCAAAACCCGTTATGGCTATGCGCGCGGCGGTGAACCTGTGCATTTCGTCAATAACATTCGTCGTTATTACGATATTTTAACTTGGGTCACGCAGCCGCAAATCGAAGGCACCAGCATCAGTACTGGCGGCGCGCATCTACCCGGCGTTGCACCCAATGATGGTCGCAGCCTGCCGATTGATCCAGCGGTGATCTCGCAATAAGCCGGCTTAGCGCCGCGCTTTAAAAAACGCTTTTAACATCTGCGCTGACTGCTCGGCCAATACGCCACCGCTGATCTCGACGCGATGATTAAGAAAATCATGCGAGAAGAAACAGCCCTGACTTTCTACTGCACCGGCACGCGGCTCATGGGCAGCAAACACCACACGCGCAACCCGCGCATGCACAATCAGCCCAGCACACATATGGCAGGGTTCTAACGTCACATACAGCGTGGTCGCCGGTAGTCGATAGTTTTGCACCTGCGTCGCCGCATCACGAATCGCCTGCACTTCAGCATGCGCGCTGGGATCATTGAGGCTGATCGGACTATTAAAACCACGACCAATAATCTCACCATCACGCACCAACACTGCCCCCACCGGCACTTCACCCAAAGCCGCGCCCTGCTCTGCTAAGCGTAAGGCTTCTTGCATAAACAATTCATCTTGCGCCTGTAAATCATCTTGTTCTTGCATCATCGTTATTCTCTAGATAGAAAAACGGCGAACCTCATCGCTGGGGTTCGCCGCTGACAACTGAATCGCTTACACGATTAGAGCTGAATTATTCCCACTCAATGGTCGCCGGTGGCTTGCTCGATACATCATAAACCACTCGTGAAATACCTTCGATTTCCGTAATGATACGACCCGATACTGTTTCCAGTAACTCGTAAGGCAAGTGCGCCCAACGCGCAGTCATAAAGTCGATGGTTTCAATCGCGCGCAATGAGACAACCCACGCATAACGGCGCTCGTCATTCACCACACCAACCGATCTGACGGGTAAAAACACCGCAAACGCTTGGCTGGTTTTATCGTACCAACCAGCCTTACGTAACTCTTCGATAAAGATATGATCCGCTAGGCGCAACATATCAGCATATTCCTTAGTCACTTCACCGAGAATACGCACACCCAAACCTGGACCTGGGAACGGGTGACGGTAGACCATATCGTGCGGCAGACCCAGCTCAACGCCCAGTTTGCGTACTTCGTCTTTAAACAGTTCGCGCAGCGGCTCCACCAACTCAAACTTCATATCTTCTGGCAAGCCACCCACGTTGTGGTGGGACTTAACCGCAACGCTTTTGCCGCCTTTAATCGATGCTGACTCAATCACATCAGGGTAAATCGTGCCCTGTGCAAGAAAATCAATACCTTCTAATTTGCTTGACTCTTCATCAAAAATCTCGATAAAGGTGCGGCCAATAATTTTACGTTTAGCTTCTGGATCAGACACGCCTTTAAGCAAGTCTAAGTAACGCTTTTCTGCGTCAACACGGATGACTTTGACACCCATATTGTCAGCGAACATACGCATCACTTGATCACCTTCATGCAAGCGCAGTAAACCATGGTCAACAAAAACACAGGTCAACTGATCGCCAATGGCTTTATGCAATAAGGCTGCGACTACCGATGAATCAACACCGCCGGATAAACCCAGCAGCACTTTACGATCACCGACTTGGGCGCGCACTTTAGCAATGGCATCATCAACGATATTGGCAGGCGTCCATAAACCAGCACAAGCACAAATATTCAGCACAAAACGGCTGATAATTGCTAAGCCTTGGCTGGTTTGGGTTTCTTCAGGGTGGAACTGTAAGCCGTAGTAATGACGCGCAGCATCCGCAATACCGGCAATGGCACAACTGTCTGCGCTAGCAATAGTGGTAAAGCCTGCGGGTAAAACAGTGATCTGCTCGCCATGGCTCATCCACACATCCAGACCGCTGGGCGAAGCTGCTGTTGCGGCATCACGCAAACCATCTAATAAAGCATTATCAGCAACAACATTCACACGTACAGTGGCAAACTGACGCTGCGCCGCGCCTTGCACCTGACCACCGAACTGTTGCGCCATAGCATGCATGCCGTAGCCTAAGCCTAAAACAGGCAACTGCAGATCAAACACCCACTGCGGCACTGCTGGCATATCACTGAACTGCGCCACTTCAGGCGCGCCCGATAAGATAATACCGCGCGGGTTAAACGCACGAATGAGGTCCTCACTGACATCAAATGGATGAATTTCACAAAACACGCCAATGCCACGAATGCGTCGCGCAATCAATTGGGTGAATGGAGAGCCGAAATCTAGAACCAGAATACGATCAGCATGAATATCTTGGGCAGTCATGGGATAAGCCTCAGTAACAGTTTATAAGCGTATGAAAGGACAAACCGCCTGAATACGGCGGTTTGTCTAACGAACATAAGTACAGCTTAGCTGACCCTATAGTTCGGTGCTTCTTTGGTGATTTGTACATCGTGTACGTGGGATTCAGCCATCCCTGCACCGGTAATACGTACAAACTCAGGTTCGGTACGCATCTGCTCAATGGTGCCACAACCGGTGTAACCCATTGAAGCACGCAGACCACCCATCAACTGGTGGACAATCGCTGAGATCGCACCTTTATAAGGTACGCGACCTTCAATACCTTCAGGAACGAGCTTTTCAGCACCGCCCGTAGTGTCTTGGAAGTAGCGATCTGATGAACCTTGCGCTTGCGCCATGGCACCCATAGAACCCATACCGCGGTAGGATTTGTAGGAGCGGCCTTGGAACAATTCAATTTCACCCGGTGACTCTTCAGTACCCGCGAACATTGAACCCATCATCACTGAATCAGCGCCAGCTACAATCGCTTTCGAGAGGTCGCCAGAGTAGCGAATACCACCATCAGCAATCATTGGAACGCCTGTGCCTTTAAGGGCAGCAGAGACATTGGCAATCGCAGAAATCTGCGGTACACCGACACCGGCAACAATACGTGTAGTACAGATTGAACCTGGACCGATACCGACTTTAACCGCATCAGCGCCTGCTTCAACCAAGGCTAAAGCTGCTGCGCCTGTGGCGATATTACCGCCAATCACTTGCACTGCTGGGAAGTTCTGTTTCACCCAACGCACGCGATCCAGCACACCTTTAGAGTGGCCATGCGCAGTATCAACCACAATCACGTCAATACCCGCTGCTGCTAACGCCGTTACGCGCTCTTCAGTATCAGCACCGGTACCCACTGCCGCACCCACACGCAGACGACCTTGGCCATCTTTCGAGGCTAATGGGTAGCTTTTAGCTTTTTCGATATCACGGAAAGTGACCATGCCACGCAACTGAAACTTATCATTGACCACCAGCATTTTTTCAATGCGGTGCTCATACAGTTTAGTTTTGATTTCTTCCAGGCCGGTGCCTTCACTGACGGTGATCAGCTCTTCTTTAGGCGTCATAATCGCCGTTACCGTATCGCCCGCATTGGGCGTGTAACGTAGGTCACGACCGGTGACGATACCCACCAATTGATTGCCTGTATCAACTACAGGGAAACCTGAGAAGCCAAGTTCATCTGCACGTTTGAGCAAATCAATGATTTTAGTATCGGGAGTCACAGTAACAGGATCATGCACAATGGCAGTTTCGTAGCGCTTAACTTTGCGCACTTCAGCTGCTTGCTGTTCAACTGTCATGTTTTTATGAATGATACCGATGCCGCCTTCTTGTGCCATAGCAATGGCCAAGCGTGACTCGGTAACAGTATCCATTGCTGCAGAAAGCAATGGAATATTAAGTACGATATCCCGTGTAAGACGGGTTTTTAAACTGACATCTTTGGGTAAAACCTCGGAATAACCGGGGATTAATAATACATCATCAAAGGTCAGAGCTTCTTGGCTGATACGCAGCATATTGCACGCTCCCGAACGGGAAAAATGGAAGCGCGGTATTATACCGCGCAACGTTGGGCTTCTCAATGGTTAAAACACGTAAACGTACTCAAATCCAAGCTAAGCAATTCAATTACTCAATATCTTTACGCTTATAGGGATAGACATCAATCACCTTACCTTCCCGAATAGCGTTCTGCAGGCCTTGCCAATACTTTGCAGTAAACAAGTCGCCATGCAATTGGCTAAACAGTTTACGCTGCTTTGGGTCGGTAAACAAAAAGCGTGGGAACTCTTCTGGAAATACATCATGCGGACCAACTGAATACCACGGCTCAGCGGACATTTCATCTTCTGGATAACGCGCCTCTGGGATATCACGGAAATTGACTTCGGTTAAATAACTGATTTCATCGTAGTCATAAAACACCACGCGACCGTGGCGGGTCACACCAAAGTTTTTCAGCAACATATCGCCGGGGAAGATATTCGCCGCCGCCAGCTGTTTAATCGCTAAACCGTACTCTTCCAAGGCATCACTGACTTGCTGCTCATTGGCGTTATCCAGATAAATATTCAGCGGAATCATGCGGCGCTCAGTCCAGCAGTGACGCACTAAGACTTCATCGCCCTGCACTTCCACGGTCGCCGGTGCCACTTCCAGCAACTCGCGTAAGCACTCAGTTTCAAACTTGGCTAAGGGAAAGCGCAAATCGGAAAATTCTTGTGTATCGGCCAAGCGCCCAACACGGTCGACATACTTAACCATGCGATAGCGATCAATCACCGTCTCACGGGTGACGTTTTTCGACGGTGAAAAACGGTCTTTAATAATTTTAAACACCGTACTAAATCCAGGTAAGGTGAACACGCTCATGACCATACCGCGCACACCGGGTGCCATAATAAACTGATCGTCAGTGGTTTCTAAATGCTCAATCAATGAGCGATAAAACTCAGACTTACCTTGCTTATAGAAACCAATCGAGGTGTAGAGCTCAGAAATATGTTTACGCGGCAAAATACGACTCAAGAAACTGACAAACTCAGCCGGATACGCCACACGCACCATAAAGTAGGAGCGAGTAAAGGAGAAAATAATTGAGACTTCAGCCTCATCGACAATCACCGTATCCATACGGATACCCTGCTCTTCGCGATTGAGCATGGGAATCACCAGCGGCCACTGCTCATCTTGGGTAAATACCCGGCCAACTAAGTACGCGCCTTTATTACGGTATAAACGTGAACTGTAGAGCTCAATGCACAACTCAGGGTCTTTACGCACCCAATCCGGCAAGCTGGCGCTTAACTGCTCCTCGAGACGGACAAGATCACCTTCTTGATCGGCATAAGGCACTGAAAAACGATAGTCTTCGCTGATTTGGCGCAAAGTCGCCGCTAGATCACCATGTGGACGGTAGGTGCGAATTTGCACCGGAGCTTCATTAAGACGCAATTCAGGCCGCGTCGTGTGCACAAACATACAGGTATCACTGATCAAATCATGGCTAAACAAGCTATTAAAGAT
This sequence comes from Thiopseudomonas sp., assembly GCA_035271365.1. Classification (GTDB taxonomy): domain Bacteria; phylum Pseudomonadota; class Gammaproteobacteria; order Pseudomonadales; family Pseudomonadaceae; genus Denitrificimonas. The sequence goes on along the minus strand of DATERS010000058.1, from coordinate 2,616 downwards.
CGAGTTAAACCAAGTTTCTGACAGCTCATCATCCAGACGTAAATCAATCTGACCAATATAAGACTCTTTAATCTGCGGCCAGTACTCAATATCCATTAGAGCGTCTTCGCCGCATTGTTTGAGCAGAAACTCACGCGTTAAGCCAACCCGCACCTTATACAACTGGATACGTTCTGCTGATGCATCTTGAATTTCTTGCCATTGCGCTTTCTCAAAACGCTCACGACCTAAATTAGTGATCTGTCGAAATTCTTCTCGATAATGATCAAAACCATCTAAAATTTGTCGCGCTATCGCCACTGCAGAACAATTTATAGCCATCGAAGCCACTCCACTTATACATATACAGCGTCCGTGCACACGGCATATCCGATGCACTACACAAAATCATCGGCCATTTTACTGGGCTAATTCCTGCTCAGTAAACAAACCATCAAATAACATACTGGATAAATAGCGCTCGCCGGAATCAGGCAGGATCACCACAATGGTTTTCCCCTGCATATTAGGGTGCTGCGCGATTCGTACGGCGGCAGCCATTGCTGCACCACAGGAAATACCACATAAGATACCCTCTTCACGCATCAAGCGCAGAGCCATCTGTTTGGCTTCCTCATCGCTGATCTGCTCAACTTGATCGAGCATGCTTAAATCTAAATTCTTCGGCACAAAGCCAGCGCCAATCCCTTGAATCTTGTGCGGTGCGGGCGCTGCCGCCTGACCGGCCAACACTTGGCTGATCACTGGCGAACTCAGCGGCTCAACGCCTACGGATAAAATCGGCTTAGCACAGGTGTTTTTAATATAACGTGAAATACCCGTCAGCGTACCGCCGGTACCAATACCACTGACCAAGACATCAACAGCGCCATCGGTATCATTCCAGATTTCTGGGCCGGTGGTTTTTTCATGCACATCTGGGTTGGCTGGGTTATCAAACTGTTGCAGGACTAAATATTTTTCGGGATCACTGGCAGCGATTTCATAGGCTTTATCAATCGCGCCTTGCATCCCTTTAGCCGGTTCCGTCAGAACCAGTTCAGCACCGAGGGCTTTAAGAATTTTACGACGCTCAATACTCATCGACGAAGGCATGGTTAGAATCAGTTTATAACCGCGCGCTGCGGCCACAAAGGCCAAACCAATCCCGGTATTGCCGGAAGTGGGTTCAACCATGGTCACGCTCGGCTTAAGTGCACCTGAGGCTTCCGCCGCTTGCACCATACCCACGCCGACACGGCACTTGACTGAACCGGCCGGATTGCGCGCTTCTAACTTGGCTAAAACAGTGACACCGGCTGGACCTAAGCGGTTGATCTGCACCAAAGGTGTGTGACCCACGCTCTGTGCATTGTCGGCATAAATACGGCTCATAAAAATCTCCTAAAGTCATTGTTATATAACAACGAGCCTAAAGCCCTGAGCGCTAAGCGTCCAGCCTGTTTTTCAAGCAATAGCGCCCATACAATGACTAAAAACCCGCTTTCGTTCACAAACCTAAGATCGGCAAGGTATAGTGAACAACTTATAAATATATTTAAAACAATAACGCGCAAGTCGTGCAGAGGTCTCTATGAAGTTTTCCGGTACTCCATCCTATGTCGCTACAGATGATCTTAAACTCGCAGTCAACGCTGCGATTACCCTAGAAAGACCGCTGCTGGTGAAGGGTGAGCCAGGCACGGGTAAAACCATGCTGGCAGAACAGCTGGCAGAATCTTTTGGCGTGCGCTTAATTACCTGGCATATTAAATCCACCACCAAAGCGCACCAAGGTCTGTATGAATACGATGCCGTCAGCCGTTTGCGCGATTCGCAATTAAATGCTGAAAAAGTTAATGATGTACGCAACTACATTAATAAAGGCAAACTCTGGGAAGCCTTTGAGTCGGATGAGCGCGTTATTCTGCTGATTGATGAAATCGACAAAGCTGATATCGAATTCCCCAACGACTTACTGCAAGAAATCGACAAAATGGAGTTCTACGTCTACGAGACCGATGAAACCATTAAGGCTAAACACCGCCCGATTATTATTATCACTTCCAATAACGAGAAAGAGCTGCCAGATGCCTTTTTGCGTCGCTGCTTCTTCCACTATATTGCTTTCCCCGATCGCACTACGCTGCAGAAAATCGTTGATGTGCACTACCCCAACATCAGCCAATCTTTAGTCAGCGAAGCGCTGGATGTGTTTTTTGATGTGCGACAAATCCCCGGACTGAAGAAAAAACCCTCAACCAGCGAATTAGTGGACTGGATCAAACTGCTGATGGCCGACAATATCGGTGAAGCAGTATTGCGTGAGCGTGATGTCACTAAAGCCATTCCACCGCTGGCCGGCGCGTTAATTAAAAACGAGCAGGATGTGATGCTGCTGGAGCGCTTGGCCTTTATGAGCCGCCGCAAACGCTAAACACATGTGCTGCACGGGCGTGTTTATGTAACGCAAACACGTCCGCTGCACCTTTTACTGAAGAGGTCTGTAGCCATGCTGCTGAATTTATTTAATGAAATGCGCGCCGCCAAAGTGCCGGTGTCGGTGCGCGAGTTATTGGACTTAATCAATGCGCTGAAACACAATGTGGTGTTTGCCGATATGGATGAGTTCTATTA
>DATERS010000057.1:0-55936 GCA_035271365.1 Thiopseudomonas sp. | reverse complement strand
ACGCACCTGCGGGCGGGCGAGCAAGTAGACTCTGGGCCATGCTGCTGTTGAACATCGTGAAGATGGTCCGGGAGGACCTGCGCAACGCCCGCGACCACGATCCCGCCGCCCGCGGTGACATCGAGAACGCCGTCGTCTACTCGGGCCTGCACGCCATCTGGTCCCATCGGGTGTCCCACTGGATGTGGAAGCGCGGCCTACGTGGCCCCGCCCGCATCCTGGCGCAGCTCAACCGCTTCTTCACGGGCATCGAGATCCACCCGGGTGCCACCATCGGCCGTCGTTTCTTCATCGACCACGGCATGGGCATCGTCATCGGCGAGACCACCGAGATCGGCGACGGTGTCATGCTCTACCACGGTGTCACCCTGGGCGGTCAGGTGCTCACGCAGACCAAGCGTCACCCGACCATCGAGGACAACGTCACCATCGGTGCCGGCGCCAAGGTGCTCGGCCCGATCACCATCGGTGAGGGTTCCGCGATCGGCGCCAACGCCGTGGTGACCAAGGATGTCCCGGCCGACCACATCGCCACGGGCATCCCGGCGAAGAACCGCCCACGCCGCCAGTCCGAACGCATCAAGCTCGTCGATCCGGACTACTACACCTCCAACGATCCGGTCGACTACAGCATCTAGGGACGACGAAGGCCCCGGGGAGCACAACCGCTCCCCGGGGCCTTCTCTCTGCTTGTCGACGTCCCCCCGCTCACCCGACGAGGTCGCGGTACTCCGCGTTCTTGTTGATGAAGTGCTCCACGGCGGAGCAACTGGGGCGCACCTTCGCCCCCTCCTCACGGGCCCAGTCGAGGGCCTCCCGGATGAGCGGGGTGGACAGTGCACGTCCGCGGTAGGCCTGGTCCACCACGGTGTGGTTGAAGTCCAGTACGCCGCCGTGGGGGACGTAGGAGGCGTAGCCGACCTCGCGGCCCTCCAGGGAGATGACGAAGCGCTGCTTCTGCTCGTTGTGCTCGATGACGTAATCGTTGCTGTGGTTCATGCCACCCGATTATGCCCCGCCCACGGCGTCCCGTGCAGGCGAGGGGCTGTCATCCACCGGACTACCCCAGCAGCCTCTCCACGAGCTCCCTGGCGTCGTCCAGCTGCCTCCCGGTGGTCTGCGCCGGCTGCTCGAAGATCTGGCAGGCGTGGTCGGGCACGACCTCGGCGCTGGGGGTGATCCCCCGCTGTTCGAGATAGTGGTCCAGGTCCCGGTCGATGCTCATGCCGTCACACCCTACCCGCGGCGCAGGTGGAGGCAGCAAAAAGCCCCGCCCCGGTGATGTACCGGAGTGGGGCTTGATTGTGGCCAGAGCCAGGATCGAACTGGCGACCTTCCACTTTTCAGGCGGACGCTCTACCAACTGAGCTATCTGGCCGAAGACTGCCACAAAGAACAATCTCTGCGACCCTGACGGGGCTCGAACCCGCGACCTCCGCCGTGACAGGGCGGCGCGCTAACCAACTGCGCCACAGGGCCTTATTCTTTTTTCAGTGTTCCGGGTCTGCCTGGCGGCTTGCTCCGTTGCACGAGATGTAACTCTACACAGAGCTTGTCATCAACCACAAATCGCCAGGTGAATAGCTGTTTTACCGCGTGACCCGAGGAGCCGGATGCACACTGCCACGCAGGGTGCCGGAAAGAGAAAACAGGCCCCGGCCGCTTCCGAGGGGAAGCAACCGGGGCCTGTCTGACACTGGCGACCCTGACGGGGCTCGAACCCGCGACCTCCGCCGTGACAGGGCGGCGCGCTAACCAACTGCGCCACAGGGCCATATTCTCTTGTGTCCGAGGTCCTGGAACCTCAGTACCCCCAACGGGATTCGAACCCGTGTCGCCGCCGTGAAAGGGCGGTGTCCTAGGCCACTAGACGAAGGGGACGCATCCTTCAGCTTCTTAAAGCTTGCAACTTCCGAAGCGTTTGCTGTTTGCAGTATTGCTTGGAAGTGGTGCGCATATTACGGATGAAACCACATTGCGTCAAGCACTATTATGAAAATAGTGTGTATTTTAATGTTTTGCAGTCTTTTCTGGCATAAACATCAACTGAATCTCATGATTCCAGTCAAAATCCTCACCCTTTTCTAAAGCGGCATAACGACGATCTTCTAGCTCCTGATATTTTTCAATCTCATCATCCGGCATAAAGTGCAAGCAGTCACCGCCAAAAAACCACAACAGATCACGCGGCACTAAGTGCGCAATTTGCGGATAGCGCTGAAACACCTGACTGATAATATCCTGACCGACATACAAGTCCTCAGTACTCTCACGCAGGTCAAGCACCATCTCATCAAAACGCTCTAAAAAAAGCGCATGGTGATTCTGTGGTACGACTTCGGCATCGGCAACCGCGACTAAAATTGTGCGCAAATGTGCTAATAATTGTAAATGCTGTTCGACGTGCGGCGTGGTCATAACGATATCCCCTTAAAAACGAGCCGCGCAGTATAAAGCCTGCACGGCATTAACCCAATCACTAGCGCGCATTCAGCAACGCTCTACATATTAGTCAGTAGCGTGTTCCAGCAATCGCAAGCCAACCCACTGCTTAGCAAACTGCGCTGCGCAACGGCCATTGCGATTACCCCGAGCCAGCGCCCAACTGATCGCTTCTTTTTCAGCACTGTCATCAAACTGCCACTTTAACGCTGTGGGCTGGGCATACTCAGCAATCCAGTGTTGCACCACGGCCAGGTAATGATCTTGATCAAAGGGATAAAACGACAGCCACAGACCAAAACGGTCGGATAACGCGATTTTGTCTTCAACCGCTTCACTCGGATGTAACTCCCCGCCATCACCGTGCTGCCAGTTTTGATTATCGCTGTGCTGCTCAGGTAATAAGTGGCGACGATTAGAGGTGGCATATAAAAGAACGTTATCCGGCGCACGTTCTAATGAGCCATCCAGCACGCTCTTTAAAATACGGTAGTCGCCCTCGCCTGCTTCAAAAGACAGATCATCACAGAAGACAATAAAGTGCTGCGGCAAGCCGGCTAAAGATTCAACAATCATCGGTAAATCGGCCAACTCATTGCGCTCCACTTCAATCAAGCGCAAGCCTTGTGGTGCGTATTCAGCCAACAGTGCACGCACGAGCGAGGATTTACCGGTACCGCGCGCGCCCCATAACAACGCATGGTTGGCTGGAAAGCCGCGCATAAACTGCTGAGTATTGCGCAACAGCTGCTCGCTCTGCCGTTCGACGCCCAATAAATCCGCCAAGCGAATATCCGCACCCAACGCAATCGGACGAAAGAAACTGCTATTGCCTTTGCGCTGCCAACTGGCCGCATAGACTGTATTCCAGTCAACCGGCTCAGTCGGTTTAGGCAACAACGGCTCAATCTGTTGTAAGACTTGATTGGCACGTTGTAAAAATTCATTTAATAATTCAGACACAAGGCTCTCCTTATGGTTTTTACCGCCACCGGCTAAGAAGCTGATCAAACAGCTTAAGCGGGCTGTAACTGTAAGGCTACGGAGTTAATGCAGTAACGCAAACCCGTGGGTGCAGGGCCATCTGGAAACACATGACCTAAATGCGCATCACAGGACGAGCACACAACTTCAACACGCTGCATACCGTGACTGCCATCGCTGCGTTCAGTCACAGCCGCAGAAGTAATCGGCTGCGAGTAGCTGGGCCAGCCGCAACCTGCGTCAAATTGATGCTGTGCGTCAAATAGCGGCTGAGCACAACATACACAATGGAACACGCCACTGAACTTAGGCGACTGATATTCACCGGTAAAGGGCCGCTCTGTACCCCCTAGACGGCAGACACGGAACTGTTCATCAGATAACTCTTCACGCCATTGTTCTATGGGTTTTTCAACTTTTTTCATCATATTCTCCAATTAAAGGGCAGCCATAAGCTTAACGCTCCCTTTCACCTTTGCCAGCACAGTCGTATGATAGGCATCTTTAAGTGCTTCTATCCAGGCTTGCAATTTAAGCGCAGCTATAGAGTGCACGGGCGACCCATCTGACAGCGCACAGTATTGCACCCCATCGGCAGACCGCCCCCTTACTGACTAATTTTATTCGGGATACTCAACATCATGCAGTTCAGCAAATCGAACAAGCTCGCTAACGTCTGTTATGACATCCGAGGCCCAGTACTTAAACACGCCAAACGTCTTGAGGACGAAGGCCACCGTATTCTTAAGCTCAATATTGGCAACCCTGCACCCTTTGGTTTTGAAGCGCCAGAAGAGATTCTGCAGGATGTGATGCGTAATCTGCCAACTGCGCAAGGTTACAGTGACTCCAAAGGCTTGTTCAGCGCACGTAAAGCTATTATGCAGTACTACCAGCAAAAAAATGTCGAAGGCATCGGTGTTGAAGACATTTATCTGGGTAACGGTGTATCAGAGCTGATTGTGATGACTCTGCAAGCGCTGCTCAATAACAGTGATGAGGTACTGATACCCGCGCCGGACTATCCATTATGGACGGCAGCAACCAGCTTGGCTGGCGGTAAACCTGTGCACTATTTATGTGATGAGCAGGCAGGCTGGTTCCCCGATATTGATGATATGCGCTCCAAGATCACCAGTAACACCAAGGCCATTGTCTTAATTAACCCAAACAACCCAACGGGTGCGGTGTACTCCAAAGAAGTGCTGTTGGATATTTTGGAATTGGCGCGTCAGCATAATTTGATCGTTTTCTCCGATGAGATCTACGATAAAATTTTATACGACGATGCTGTACATATTTGCACCGCGTCATTGGCCACTGATGTTTTATGCCTGACCTTTAACGGTCTGTCTAAATCGTACCGTGTGGCCGGTTTCCGTTCGGGCTGGGTGGCTATTTCTGGTCCTAAACACCGTGCGCGCAGCTATATTGAAGGCTTGGATATTTTGTCCAATATGCGTTTATGCGCCAACGTACCAGCGCAGCATGCCATTCAAACGGCGCTGGGCGGCTACCAGAGCATCAACGATTTAGTCTTGCCCAACGGTCGTTTACTTGAGCAACGCAACCGTACTTGGGAGCTGCTCAATGATATTCCCGGTGTCAGTTGCGTTAAACCAATGGGCGCGCTGTATGCTTTCCCAAAAATCGACCCGAAAATCTGCCCTATTCATAATGATGAAAAATTTGTGCTGGATTTATTGCTCTCAGAGAAGCTGTTGATCGTACAAGGCAGCGCCTTTAACTGGCCATGGCCGGATCACTTCCGTGTGGTGACACTGCCTCGCGTGGACGACCTTGAGCAAGCCATTGGCCGTATTGGTAACTTCCTGAAAACCTACCGTCAGTAATAAGCGTGTATCAATTCAGCTAGTGACCATAAAGGCCTGCCACTTAGTGAGCAGGCCTTTATATAAAAAACATTAGATTTAACTGCTTCAGTTGCTGTAAATATTCTACAATAGTCAAATACAATCTATTTGACACAGTTTGCAACAATCCTCCCCTTGAAGCGCATCCGCGCAGCCCCTATATAGTTCACCTGATTACACTTTTGGAGTTTTCCGCACATGATGCGTATCTTTTTATTCTTAGCAACTAACATCGCGGTACTGTTAATTGCCAGTGTCACCCTCAGCTTGCTGGGTGTTGACCGCTTTACCGGCCAGAATCATGGCGACTTATTGATCTTCTGTGCGGTATTTGGTTTTGCTGGCTCGCTGGTCTCTCTATTTATTTCAAAATGGATGGCCAAACGAAGTACTGGCACACAAATTATCGAGCAACCCCGCACACGCCAAGAACAATGGTTATTACAAACCGTTGAAGAACTGGCCAGTAAAGCCGGTATCGGTATGCCTGAAGTGGGTATCTTCCCTTCGCATGAACCCAACGCCTTTGCCACTGGCTGGAACCGTAATAGCGCCTTAGTCGCAGTCAGCCAAGGCTTGCTAGACAGCTTCCCACAAGATGAAGTCAAAGCTGTTTTAGCCCATGAAATTGGTCACGTAGCCAATGGTGATATGGTCACCATGGCGTTACTGCAAGGCGTGGTAAACACCTTTGTGATGTTCTTTGCTCGTATTTTCGGCGACTTTGTTGATAAAGTTATTCTGAAAAACGAAGAAGGCCGCGGTATTGGCTACTTTGTCGCCACCATTTTTGCTGAAGTGGTTTTAGGTATCTTAGCCAGCACCATTGTGATGTGGTTCTCACGTCGCCGCGAATTCCGTGCCGATGAAGCGGGTGCAGACTTAGCAGGCAAACAATCAATGATTAATGCCTTAGACCGCCTACGTGCTAAGCAAGGTATTGAATCTGAGATGCCTAAAGCCTTAACTGCTTTCGGTATCAGTGGCGGTTTAAAAGAAGGCCTAGCGGGCTTGTTTATGAGTCACCCGCCATTAGAAGTTCGTATCGCAGCACTGCAACAACGCGGCTAAAACCAGTTCAACAAAAAGGCCCAGTACGTGATGCGTACTGGGCCTTTTTTATTTATAAACGTCATTTATTTCGTGCGTTATGGCTGCTGGGCCAGCTGGGTCAGTCCTTTCGTGAGGATGCTGCGCAAAGCTGGCGTGTTACAGGCCGAGTCTTTTGCCATGGCAATATATAAAAACTGCGTCTCCACCGCAGGCTCGAGAACCTCAAAGCGCCGTACTAAATCATGCGCCAGCAGGTACTCCTGCATCGCCTGCTGCTCAGCAACCACGTAATCAGCTTTACCTTCGACTATCTTGCTGATCGCCACTGCTAGGCTATCAGCAGTGCGCACAGGCCACTTAAAAAGCTGAACCTGCCGATCAAAATCAATTAAATGCTGAGGCGGTACCACACGTAAACCACGCAAACCTGATAGCTCTGGCCATTTCTTTAGCGTGATATGCTCACCAGTGCGCACCCATAAATGGTAAGTTTTCTGGGTATAGGCCGGTAATAGATAAGTGAGTTCGGAATCTTTTTCAGGTAGCGGACTGACGCCAATAATAAGATCAGCACGGCCACTGCGCACTTCTGCCAGCGCTTTTTCTTCTTGGGCAGCCAGCACTTTAATCGTCAGCTGTGTGGTCTGCGCCAACGCCTGTAAAAATTCAGTACTGAACTGACGTTGTGATAGTTTATCTGCATCTGCGGTCGTATCAGCAGCCAAAGGCTTAGCAAAATAACTCGCAGCCACTAAGGTTTCACAGGCTTGCTGCTCAGCCAACACAGCTGAAGGTGCTATATAACTGAATGCTGCGGCCATAGCGCACAATACAAATCGCCTGCTCATAACGCTCCATTTTATTTATTGATCTATTTAAGATCTTTATATTACACGGCCTGCAGTCAATAAGCGCTAGAGCAACCTGCTTAGGCATCAATAGACTGCTAACCTGAAAACCCAGTTCATAGCTGGCACTAGAACTCACTGTACAGGCATAAAAAAACCCGCTAAAAAGCGGGCTCTTTTACAAAAAAAGCAGCCTTACAGCGCTTTTTCTAATTCTGGTATAGCGTCGAATAAATCCGCAACTAAACCATAATCTGCCACTTGGAAAATCGGTGCATCTTCATCTTTGTTGATCGCAACGATCACTTTAGAATCTTTCATACCGGCCAAGTGTTGAATCGCACCTGAAATACCTACAGCGATATACAGTTCTGGCGCAACAATTTTACCTGTTTGGCCCACTTGCATATCGTTAGGTACAAAACCTGCGTCAACAGCAGCGCGCGAAGCACCCACTGCAGCGCCGAGTTTGTCAGCAATACGATTGAGCATTTCAAAGTTTTCGCCGTTCTGCATACCACGGCCACCCGAGACGATCACTTTGGCAGCGGTCAACTCTGGACGATCAGATTTTGCCAGCTCTTCGCCAACAAACGCAGAAATACCCGCATCGCCGCCAACAGTCACAGCTTCAATGCTTGCTGAACCACCTTCTGCAGCAACCGGATCAAAACCTGTACCACGTACAGTGATCACTTTAATCGCAGCGTCAGATTGCACAGTGGCAATCGCATTACCGGCATAGATTGGGCGCTTAAAGGTATCTGCGCTATCAACTGCGATAATTTCAGAGATCTGATCAACGTCCAATAACGCGGCCACGCGTGGCAGAACGTTTTTACCCGTTGTCGTCGCAGCGGCCAGAATATGTGAATATTCTTTACCCAACTCAGCAATAAGCGGTGCAACGTTTTCAGGTAGTTGATACGCAAAAGCTGCATTATCAGCTGATAATACTTTACTTACGCCATCAATTTTTGCAGCAGCTTCAGCCACAGCAGCGCATTGTGCACCGGCAACCAGTACATGAATATCGCCACCAATTGCTTTGGCCGCAGCCACTGTGTTCAGGGTAGCAGCACCCAGAGCAACGTTAGAGTGCTCAGCAATAACCAAAATAGCCATTAAATTACCTTCGCCTCGTTTTTCAGTTTTTCAACCAGTTCAGCCACATCTTTAACTTTGATACCTGCACTGCGTGCTGCCGGTGCTTCAACTTTCAAAGTTTTTACTGTGGATGCGGTAGAAACGCCTAAAGAATCTGGAGTAACAATATCCAGCGGCTTTTTCTTCGCTTTCATAATGTTAGGCAGTGATGCATAACGTGGCTCATTTAAGCGCAAGTCAGTTGTTACAATAGCTGGCAAGTTCAGTGCAACCGTTTGTAAACCACCATCAATTTCACGCGTTACATTAACTTTATCGCCATCGACTTCCACTTTAGAAGCAAAAGTACCTTGCGCATAACCTGTTAACGCACCAAGCATCTGACCGGTTTGGTTGTTATCACTGTCAATCGCTTGCTTACCCAGCATAATCAACTGTGGCTGCTCTTGATCCACTACAGCTTTGAGTAGTTTAGCAACAGCCAGTGAGCTCAATTCCTCTGCAGTTTCAACCAAAATCGCACGGTCAGCACCCAAAGCAAGCGCAGTGCGCAGTTGCTCTTGAGCGGCAGTAGGGCCAATGGACACTGCAATAATTTCACTTGCAATACCTTTTTCCTTTAAGCGGATGGCTTCTTCAACACCAATTTCGCAGAAAGGGTTCATAGACATTTTAACGTTGGCGAGTTCAACACCTGTGTTATCCGCTTTTACGCGGACCTTTACGTTATAGTCAACCACTCGTTTGACAGCTACTAGAACCTTCATGGATTCCTCGTTATCTCGGGTGAATAAATAATGTGGCCAAGGCTCGCCTGACCGTATGAATGCGTTCGATCGAATATATAACCAACCGATCTAATAAGTACACAACTTTTGTTATCTTGAACGTAACGCTTAGACTGGTCAAGACAACAATTGCGCCTTTTTTGCTAACATTTGGATATCATCTTAGCAGGCTTTTAAAAAATTCAAACGAGCGTTTGCATTTGAACACCCTGTAGTGATAGATATAATGCACAAAACAATCACGATATAAATTAAAATCCGAGCCAAAACACAAAATAAAATAATGTACAGCATCTGTAGGAGATAGCTTGTGGAACGCGAATTTATGGAATTCGATGTCGTCATCGTCGGTGCAGGCCCATCGGGTCTATCCGCCGCATGTCGACTCAAACAAAAGGCTGCAGATGCAGGTCAAGAGATCAGCGTGTGCGTCGTAGAAAAGGGTTCCGAAGTCGGTGCCCACATCCTTTCCGGTGCTGTGTTTGAAACGCGCGCACTGGACGAATTATTTCCTAATTGGAAAGAATTGGGTGCGCCACTTAACACGCCCGTTAAGCGTGACGACATCTATTTATTAAAAGACGCCAAAAAAGGGCAGAAAATCCCAAATTTCTTTGTGCCCAAAACCATGCACAACGAAGGTAACTATATTATTTCACTGGGTAATCTGTGCCGCTGGTTAGCTGAACAAGCAGAGAACCTGGGTGTAGAAGTGTACCCAGGCTTTGCCGCACAAGAAGCCCTGATCAACGAAGATGGTGCTGTTTACGGCATTTTAACCGGTGACATGGGTGTGGATCGTGACGGTAACCCCAAAGACGGTCTCTACACACCGGGCATGGAGTTACGTGCAAAATACACACTGTTTGCAGAAGGTTGCCGCGGCCATATTGGTAAGCAACTGATTCAACGCTACAATCTTGCTAGCGAAGCGGATGCTCAGCATTACGGCCTTGGCATTAAAGAAATCTGGGATATTGATCCCGCTAAACACGAAGAAGGTTTAGTGGTTCACACCGCGGGCTGGCCGCTGGATAATGACAATCCAGGCGGCTCTTTCCTCTACCATATTGAAAACAATCAAGTGGTCGTCGGTTTAATTGTCGATCTGTCCTATAGCAACCCGTACTTATCACCTTTTGATGAGTTTCAACGCTATAAACATCACCCTGTAGTCAGCCAGTACCTTGAGGGCGGCACTCGTGTGGCTTACGGCGCACGTGCCATTACTAAAGGCGGCCTCAACTCACTGCCGAAAATGGTTTTCCCCGGCGGTGCTTTAGTGGGCTGTGACTTAGGCACACTCAACTTCGCCAAAATCAAAGGCAACCATACTGCGATGAAGTCCGGCATGCTGGCGGCTGAAGCTGCAGCTGATGCAATTATTGCGGGCCGTAAAGGCGGTGATGAACTGAGCGCTTATGTGGATGCATTTAAAAACAGCTGGTTATACGACGATCTATTTACCAGCCGCAACTTTGGTCCTGCAATCCATAAATACGGTGCAATCTTGGGTGGTGCGTTTAACTATATCGACCAAAATATCTTTGGCGGTAAAATCCCATTCACCCTGCGCGATACCACCCCTGACTATGCCAAGCTTAAGCTGGCCTCTGAGTCGAAAAAAATTGCTTACCCAAAACCCGATGGCAAATTAAGCTTCGACAAACTCAGCTCGGTGTTCTTATCCAATACCAACCATGAAGAAGTCCAACCCTGCCACCTGAAACTGACTGATGCCAGTATTCCACTGGGTAAAAACCTCTCCATGTACGATGAGCCGGCACAGCGCTACTGCCCTGCTGGCGTCTATGAAATCGTTGCCCTAGAAAACGGTGAACAAAAGTTCCAAATCAACGCACAGAACTGTGTGCACTGTAAAACTTGTGATATTAAAGACCCTGCGCAAAATATCACTTGGGTCGCTCCAGAAGGCACTGGCGGCCCGAACTATCCAAATATGTAAGCTGACATAACCCTTAAAAAGCCCTCCTTGCGAGGGCTTTTTATTACCAAAAAGAATATCAAAATTACTTTTAATTCTTTTACAGCATAATAAGCACTCCCTATAGTGAGCATCCTCCACTCATTTTCAAAGGGATCGCGATATGAAACGCTTGTTCACTGCATCACTTTTTGCCATCGGCTTTAGCGCAGCGGCCACGCTGCAAGCAGCACCACTGCTCAACGTTTCCTATGATGTGATGCGCGATTTCTATAAAGACTACAACCCTGCTTTCCAAAAACATTGGCAAGAGCAAGGCCATAAGCCTGCACAAATTCAAATGTCACATGGCGGCTCAAGCAAACAAGCACGCTCAGTGATTGACGGCCTGCCCGCTGATGTCATCACCATGAATATGGCCACCGATATCAATGCTTTGTATGAACACGCTAAGTTAATTCCAGAAAACTGGGCTGAACGTTTACCCAATAACAGCGCGCCCTTTACCTCAGCAACGGTCTTGATCGTACGCAAAGGCAATCCGAAAAACCTACAAGACTGGCCTGATTTAATTAAAGATGGCGTACAAATTATCGTGCCCAACCCAAAAACATCAGGTAATGGTCGCTATACCTACCTATCAGCCTGGGCTTATATCTTAAAAAATGGCGGTAGCGAACAAGACGCTAAAGACTTTGTTGGCAAACTATTTAAACAAGCGCCTGTTTTAGACACCGGCGGCCGTGCGGCAACCAGTACTTTTATGCAAAACCAAATCGGTGATGTATTGGTCACCTTTGAAAACGAAGCAGAAATGATCGCTCGCGAATTTGGGCATGGTGCCTTTGAAGTGGTTTACCCGAGCGTTAGCGCTGAAGCTGAACCGCCCGTTACCATCGTCGACAAAGTGGTTGATCGCAAAGGTTCGCGCGCTATTGCTGAAGAATACTTAAAGTTCTTATGGTCTGATGAAGCCCAGCGTATTGCCGCAAATAACTACTTACGCCCACGCAACGCAGAGATTCTTGCAGAATTCGCTGACCGCTTCCCTAAAGTTGATTTTATGCCCGTCGAAGCCACATTCGGCAGCTGGCCTGAGATCCAAAAAACCCACTTTAATGATGGCGGAATCTTTGACCAAGTGTATGCAGATCAGCAGTAATCATTGGGTTTATGTCGCTATTAAAGTCCGCAGCCGGAGACTTATTACAGATCTGCACATAGCAGCAACGATCAATTAGTACATCGCTAGTGCAGCGACACGCGCAGCCATGGATGGCGTAGCGTCCGAATCGCGCCAGGAAGGCGCATTGAGGAAGAAGCAGCACTAGCGAGGTGCAGCACACGCACACATTGCTATATCTATGGTTTGCACGATTGCATTCGCACGACATGCAAACCGTTCAACACACGATAGTTATTTCTTTTTCACATACAAAACTAAATTGTGATCAACCATCTCATAACCCATATCTTCAACAATTTGGCGTTGACGTCTTTCAATCTCTTCGTCAAAAAACTCAAAGACTTCACCCGAATCAACACACACAATATGGTCGTGATGTTCACCATCATCCAGTTCAAATACAGCATGCCCCCCATCAAAATTATGGCGCATCACCAAACCTGCTGACTCAAACTGAGTCAAAACTCGGTACACAGTTGCCAAGCCAACATCTTCACCCGCATCCATAAGGGTTTTATATACATCCTCAGCACTCATGTGGCGAGGCTCACATGATTCAAGGATGTGCATAATTTTAACACGCGGTAAAGTGACCTTTAAACCCGCTTTACGTAGTTCAATATTCTCAGCCATATTTGTTTTCTCACTAATGCGGTTTCGCTGATGAGCACAATGCAGGTATGATCAGCGTATCTGTTACCTATTAACGATAGTGGAAGTCCGTCTCCAATGCAAAATAGAACACGTCTTATTCGCAGTTTCACTCTTGCTAGCTTATTGGTACTCGCTGGATGCTCATTCCCCGGCGTCCATAAAATCGATATTCAGCAAGGTAATGTTGTCACTCAAGATATGGTTGACCAGTTGCGTCCTGGCATGACCACACGTCAGGTGCGCTTTATTATGGGCACACCACTGATCGCCGATACCTTCCACAGTAATCGCTGGGACTACTTATACAGTATCCAAGTGGCTGGCGGTAAACGCCAACAAGAACGTATCAGCTTAACCTTTGACGAAAATAACCAGCTGCAAGGTTTAGGCGGTGACTTTGTCCCCGGCATCAGTCGTGACCAAGAAATTCTAGGCCAATCGCAGACTGTCGATAGCGGCACAGGTCTACCTGAAACAACGGTTGCACCTCAAGCTGTAACGCCTCAAAAAACTGTACAAGCACCAGCAGCAGGCTCGTTGCAAAAACAAATTCAAGACGAAATTGATGCGATGGAAACAGCACCCGTCCCAACTTCACGCATCAAAGACAGCGAGCGCTAATTCGCTCAAGTGCAATAAAAGTAGTAGAACCGTATTATTGCGCGGCTTCTGCTGCTTTTGCTTGTGCTACACGCTCTGCACGTTGTCGACGCACCTCTTTAGGGTCAGCCAGCAACGGTCGATAAATTTCTACACGCTCGCCTTCAGCTAAAATATGCTCTTCAGGGCGTGCAATCGACTTGCCAAAAATACCCAATGGGCTTTGTGCCAGATCCAAATCAGCAAACTCTTTATCCAGTCCAGAACGCATGGCCGCATCACGCGCATGCGTACCTTGCGGCACCTGTAGCTGCACAATCTTCTGTTTATGCGCCAAGGCATAGGCCACTTCTACTGTAATCATCAGCTTATCCATAAACTTCTTTGGCGCGCTTACAAAACGCATCCACCATTGTATTGGCCGCTTGAGTAAATAACGGTCCCAAAGTAGCTTTTATAATGGGACCTGCATAATCAAACTCTAAATCCAGACTGATTTTACAAGCTTTCTCGCCTAAGGCCTTAAACTCCCACACGCCGTGCAATTGACTAAACGGCCCTTCTTCTAAGGCCATAGTGATACTTTCATTGAGCACCAAAGTATTTTTAGTGACAAAGCGCTGCGACAGACGACCTTTAGCAATCATCAATGCTGCACGCATGCAGTCATCGGTCTGCTCAAGAACTTCGCTGGCCGAGCACCAAGGTAAAAATTGCGGGTAACTGGGAACATCATTGATCAAATCATAAAGTGCCGCAGCACTGTAGGGTAATAAAGCAGAGCGTTGAATATGCGTGGCCATAGTAATTCTTTATCCACCAAATAAAATCGTTTAAAAAAACCTGAGACTGCACGTACTTCAGCAATCACTTTGCTCATCACACAACCTAATATGTGACATGCCCAATCCCTAATCACAGGCTACATAACGCATCAAATAGTAGGCTATTGTCATGCATTCACAGCCGCCTCTCAAGCAAACAGTAAAGATTCCTTGGCAGCCACTCGCCAGATGCACAATTACGTCTTATAATCCCCATTATGGCTAAACATAAAAAACAACCTAAAGGCACCATCGCGCTGAATAAAAAAGCGCTGCACGATTACTTTGTTGAACAGCGTGTTGAGGCAGGTATTGCTCTAGCAGGCTGGGAGATCAAAAGTTTACGTGCAGGCAAAGCGCAGTTGGTGGACAGTTACGTCTTACTTAAAAATGGCGAAGCATGGCTGATGGGCTGTCATATCAGTCCGCTCACGGCTGCAAGTACACATGTGATTACTGACCCCACGCGCACGCGTAAGCTTTTGCTGCACCGCCGAGAGCTGGATAAGCTGCTCGAAGGCGTGCAACAAAAAGGCTACACCTGTGTAGCTTTAGCACTGTACTGGAAGAATCATCTGGTTAAATGCGAAATTGCGCTGGGTAAAGGTAAGAAAGATTACGATAAGCGCCACGTCGAAAAAGAACGTGACTCCAATCGTGAGATGCAACGCGCTTTACACGATCGTAGAAAAGATGGTTAACCCTCTACGCTGGTAAAGTGAACGGCAAGGTCAGCGTACTAAGGCGCTGACCAACCTGCCTTCTCTAATACTTCAAGCAGACTCTGTTCTGTTTGCTCCCCTTGCAACTGACTGACTAGATGACCTTGCGGATCGACAATATAGGTCGCTGGCAAACCTTGCGCTGCTGGTAAATTAAAGCGTAGCGCCGGATCATCACTCAATACTGTAAAAGCAATGCCCAGCAACTGGCTATCGGCAAGTAACTCCTCGCCTTGCAACTGATCGTAATTCACCCCTAACACTCGCACACCCTTGTGCTGCAACCTATCCTGCAAACGATTGAGCTCGGGTATCTCCTTGCGACATGGCGCGCACCACTGCGCCCAGTAATTAATCACCAACCACTGCTCCGCCACTAATGACTCTGGCACAGCCACGCCATATTGATCCATGCCTAAGGGCTCCGCTCGATCACACGCCGTTAAAACCAGTACAGATAAAATCATCAGATATTTTTTAAACATAGTCTTCTCTGCTGTGCAGGCGTACGCCTTGACGGCTTAGCCTGCTAGAATGCTGCATGCGTTTTTTGGAGGTAATGTATATGTCCGATATCACTTTGTACCACAACTCCCGCTGCAGTAAATCACGCGCAGCACTGGCCTTACTCGAAGAGCGTGGCATCCAAGCCACAGTTATCAACTATTTAGACACACCGCTCAACGCGCAGCAGCTTAGCACTTTATTAGGCAAACTCGGCCTCAGCGCGCGCCAACTGATGCGCAAAGGCGAAGCCG
Source organism: Thiopseudomonas sp. (assembly GCA_035271365.1). GTDB lineage: Bacteria > Pseudomonadota > Gammaproteobacteria > Pseudomonadales > Pseudomonadaceae > Denitrificimonas. Next base: position 40,151 of record DATERS010000057.1, on the reverse strand, counting down.
TTTACAGCGAAATGAATCTAGATCAGCACAACCTAACTGAAGCTGAACTGATTGACGCCATGGTGCAAGCACCTGTTTTAATTGAGCGTCCAATTTTAGTCGTGGGTCAGCGCGCTGCGATTGGCCGTCCATTAGAAAACCTAATCGAGATTTTGTCATGACCACTCCTTATATTTTAGTGCTCTATTATAGCCGCCATGGTGCCACTGCAGATATGGCGCGCCATATTGCCCGCGGCGTAGAACAAGGCGGCCTGGAAGCTCGTATCCGTACCGTGCCTGCGGTTTCCAATGAATGCGAAGCCGTTGCCCCAGAAGTGCCTGCTGAAGGCGCGATCTATGCCAGCCTAGATGATTTAAAGAACTGCGCAGGTTTAGCACTGGGCAGCCCCACCCGCTTTGGCAATATGGCTGCAGCCATGAAGTACTTTTTAGACGGCACCAGCAATCTCTGGATGACTGGCGAACTGGTCAATAAACCTGCAGGCGTCTTTACCTCAACCTCCAGTCTGCATGGCGGCCAAGAAAGCACCTTACTCAGCATGATGCTACCTTTACTGCACCATGGCATGCTGATTTGCGGCCTACCCTATAGCGAGCCTGCTTTAATCAACACGCAAGCGGGTGGCACGCCCTATGGCCCAAGCCATGTTGCCGGTGCCGATAGCAAGCGTCCGCTGGATGAGAATGAAATCAGCCTGTGTCTTGCTTTAGGTAAACGTTTAGCCCAATTTGCCCTGCAGTTGGAGAAGCCCCGTGGCTAAAAGAAGCCCTAAACCGCTGCCAGAACTCAGCTGGCTCGAACCACGTTTACGTATCAGCCGCTTATTGAGTTTATTCTCATTGGCTGGACTGGCTGTGCTGTTAGTCGTGTGGAATCTGTTTTTTATCAGTCGACCCGACGCGCCAGGCTTAGGTGCTTTAGCCATTATAGTCATTGCCCTAACACCTCTGACAATCATTGCGCTGGGAATGATCTTAGGCTCGGAAAAAACACATATCTGGGCCTGTATTTTAATTAACATTTACTTTGTACATGGCGTGGTTGCCAGCTTCTCGCCTGATCAGGCGTGGCTGGGTTATACCGAAACCTTCTTAAGTGTTCTGTTATTTTGCAGTGCATTTATGCATACGCTGTGGAGTTTTAAGTACAACCGCAAAAAAGCGGGCGAAGTGTAAATAATCCCCAGCAACAAAAAAGCCGCTTTGCGACTCACCCCCCTGCAACAAAAGGGGTCAGTTCATCCAAAGCGGCTTTTTTATGACACTACATATACTGAGAAGAACTTATTTCTCTAAGTATTTTTCCACATCCAACGCAGCCATACAGCCTGCGCCCGCAGAAGTGATAGCTTGACGGTAGACATCATCTGCCACATCACCTGCAGCAAATACACCCTCGATGCTGGTTGCAGTTGCGTTACCTTCACGCCCACCCTGAACCACCATATAACCGCCTTTCAACTCCAACTGGCCTTCAAACAAGCCGGTATTGGGCGTATGACCAATTGCAATAAATACGCCATCCACAGCCAAGTCGTGCTTGCTACCATCGTTATTGAGCAAACGTACACCGGTAACACCCATATCATTACCCAGCACTTCATCCACCTGAGCATTCAGCGCCAGCACGATTTTGCCTTCAGCAACTTTAGCATGCAGCTTATCTTGCAAAATCTTCTCTGAACGGAAAGTGTCGCGGCGGTGAATCAGGGTCACTTTACTGGCGATATTGGATAAATACAGTGCTTCTTCAACCGCAGTATTACCACCACCGACCACTGCCACTTCTTTATTGCGGTAGAAAAAACCATCGCAGGTGGCACAGGCAGAAACGCCCTTACCCATAAAGGCTTCTTCAGACGGCAAACCTAAATAACGCGCGCTCGCACCGGTAGCAATAATCAGAGCATCACAGGTATAAGTACCGCTATCACCGATTAAGGTAAAAGGTTTGCTTTGCAATTGCGCCGTGTGAATATGATCAAACACAATCTCAGTTTCAAAACGCTCCGCATGTTTTTGCATACGCTCCATCAGCGCTGGACCGGTTAAACCTTCTGGATCACCCGGCCAGTTATCCACTTCAGTGGTGGTGGTCAGCTGGCCACCGGCTTGCATGCCAGTAATCATCAGAGGCTTTAAATTAGCGCGCGCGGCATAGACTGCAGCACTGTAACCGGCAGGGCCAGAACCCAGAATAAGCACAGAAACGTGACGAACTTCAGACATATATAACTCCTAACAAGGGATCTAAGGCCAAATAATGTGTCATAGGTTACAGTTTTCCGGTTCGCTAACCTAACGCAAACCTCTAAACTATATAATGAACGTAGGTTACAACACTTTATGGCTGTTTGACTCTGCTCATATTGTCTACCAATGTCACATCTCGTACCACTCGCAAAGGAAACACCTTATGTCTGCCCAATCTCTTGGCGGCCCACACTATTTAACTGCGGGCTTTAAAATGATTATGCGTCCAGGTTTACGCATCTTTGTTTTATTACCCTTGTCGATCAATATCGCCGTTTTTTTCGGATTAATTTATTTTGCCGTACAGCGCTTTAATGGCTGGGTTGCGCAACTGATGCCGAATCTACCCAGCTGGCTGTCCTTTTTGGATTATATTTTATGGCCTATATTTGTGCTGCTGGTGTTGCTGATTATATTTTTCACTTTCACCACCATTGCCAACTTAATCGCCTCGCCCTTTAACAGCTTTTTAGCGGAAAAAGTTGAAATCATTGCCCGCGGCGAAGATCACTTTCCAGCCTTCAGCTGGACTGAGTTACTGGCGATGGTGCCGCGTACCATGGCACGAGAAATGCGCAAGCTGGGCTATTTTTTACCGCGCGCACTGGGTTTGCTGATTTTATCTTTTATTCCCGGCGTCAATATTATCGCAGCACCACTGTGGGTGATCTTTAATATCTGGATGATGGCGGTGCAATATATTGACTACCCTGCTGACAACAATAAAGTCAGCTGGACAGTGATGCTGGAATGGTTACGCAGCAAGCGCTGGCTGAGCCTAGGCTTTGGTGGCATCACCTACTTAGCCTTAATGGTGCCGCTGTTTAACCTGATTGCGATGCCCGCAGCGATTGCTGGAGCGACCATACTCTGGGTGGATCATCGTAAAGTTGATGCTTCGATTTAAAACACAACAGCCCGCGTCTCTTTGCGAGTGCGCGGGCTTGCTTGAATATTAAAGCAATTGATCCAGCTGTAACTGGCCATTATCCAACGGCGGACACCAGTAATAACCGCCTGTAGTCGGACGACTAAAGCTAAACAAGCCATCCACAATACCGTCATCTAGACCAATCATGCGGCGCAACAGCATATCGTATGAATCCAGAGTGCTGCCAAAAGCTACAAATACTAAACCGGCCTCATCCCCATCGATATAAGGCATGGAGCGACGTACTACAAAGGCTTCAGGATCAAAATCTTCTTGCGCAGTACGTTTCACATGCGCGGATTCTGGCGCATCATCCAGCTCTTCGTTATCACTTAAACGACGGCCAAAAATATGATCTTGCTCTTGTTGCGGCAAGCCTTTAAAACCGGCTAAATCATGCACCCAATGCTGGACTGCAGCATAACTGCCACCTGGCGCTTGACTGTCAATCGCCGCATCAATCGCTGCTTGTTCAACAGGATTCTCGGTACCGTCTTCATAACCGGTCAAATCATGGCCAGTCTTATAACGGAAGGCTTCGGTCACCTGTACTACTTTTAAAGCCGGTGCGACAGCGGCAATCAGCTCATTGGTTCGGTGTAATAACTCACCGCGGTCATCGCCGCGCAACCAGCACCAGAGCGCATGCTGGGTTGAAGGAATATCAATACCATTGGCACTTAGCGCAGGAAAGCTGCGTAATTTATCCTGCTGTACATTCAGCGCTTGCAGCAGCGACTGACCAAAACCCATCACGGTCGCATCACCATCCACCATCACCGCTAAACGGCGCAGTGCCGCTGCTAAGTGCTCAGTGGACTCCAGCGTAAAAAACACATGGCGAGCTAAAGGCGGTACTGGGTCAGCCAGAATACCTGCTTGATACTGAATCATATATTGCTCCTTATTAGCCGACATCAGACGGCGAATAGATTAGGCTGTAAATAAGATACTTGCATAGAGTTTAAAGCATTGTCTGGGTAGCTAACACTGATTGCTGAAACCTTTTCTGCAGGCTCGCCGCAATATGGGCGCACACTTTTTAGCAACACTAGAACTCACATTCCTGAGCACTGGGCCATCAATCCGCTAGCACCTGTCGATATTAAATACAGATGTCGCTGTACTAATCACTTACAAGGTCGATACAGTGTTAGATAATAAAATACCAAGCAATCCATTTACATGTGCCAAAGAACTAATTTTGAAATAAAGACACTAATCTGTCTAGAATAAACACAACACCCAATATGATGCTGAACAAGGAATTGACCATGCTTAAATTTTCTACATCGCGCACACTGATTGCGACCAGTATCTTTGTATTACTGGCAGGCTGTGCAGGTAACAATCCTTATGAAGGCCAACAGGGCAGTTCGAACAAAACAGCCATTTACGGTGGTTTAGGTGCTTTGGGCGGTGCTGCAATAGGTGCTGCAACATCCAGCAAAAAAGATCGCGGTAAAGGCGCTTTAATTGGTGCCGCAGTGGCCGGTGCAGCGGGTGCCGGTTATGGCTACTACGCTGACAAACAAGAAGCCGAATTGCGTCGCAGCATGCAAGGCACGGGTATTGATGTACAACGTGATGGTGATAACTTAACTTTAGTTATGCCAGGTAACGTAACATTTGCGACTGACTCAGCCACCATTTCAGGTAATTTCTACGGCACTTTGAACAACTTGGTTCAGTCCTTTAACCAGTACGATCAAAACACGATTGAAATCATCGGCCATACCGACAGTACGGGTGCATACCAGCACAACCTCAACCTGTCACAGCGTCGCGCACAAAGTGTTGCTGACTACCTGCGTAACCAAGGTGTTAGCGGTAACCGTATGAGCGTTCGCGGTGTCGGTCCAGATCAGCCTGTTGCTGATAACGGCAGCGCACAAGGTCGCCAACAAAACCGTCGCGTAGAAATCAATCTACGTCCAGTTCCAGGCGCTTACCAGTAATAGAGCGTTACAGTCACTCGCCTCGCTAGCCACCCGCTAGCGAGGTTTTACTTTGCGAGACCTTGCATCACAGTCTGATTCGTTTGCGCGAGGACCAGTTGTTCTTTAGCTGATTTAGGCAGGCGTTTAATCGCAATCTCACGGCGTAATGCCGTCGATTTATCTACACACACTTCGATATAGACCAATGCCTGCGCTGGACTGGTGGAAAAAAACCGTGCGCCCTTCCCTGCACAATGCTGCGCAAAACGCTTATACGCATCCAAGCTGATGCCACAATACAGAGCCTGATTTTCTGCGCGTATTAAATACACATACCATTGGGGTTGTACTGTTGTAGTCATATGTCCTCGGGGCTATTAATGGCTTTTATAGCGCAATCTAAGCAATAATCTGTGATATAAAATTTTCACACGGATTAAGCACACTGATGCATATTCATATTCTAACCACGGGTGGTACCTTTGATAAAATTTATCATGATGCCTTGTCCGAGTTTACAATTGGCGAGCCGATGGCTGAAGAGTTGCTGACTGACGCTGGAGTGAACTTAACTTACAGCGTCGACAGTCTCCTTAAAAAAGACAGTTTAGAGCTGACGGATGCCGATCGCGAATTACTGCGTGAACAAGTCAACAACAGTCCGCACCAGCATATTCTGATTATTCATGGTACCGACACCATGACAGTCAGCGCACAACTGCTGGGTGACATCAGCGATAAAACTGTTGTATTCACCGGTGCGATGCAGCCCGCACGCATGCGTAACAGCGATGCGCCGTTTAACTTAGGTTTTGCTATTGGTGCGCTACAATGCTTAGAATCAGGCATCTACATTGCCATGAATGGGCAAATCTTTAACGCCAATAACGTGCAGAAAAATCGCCAGATAAGCCGTTTCCAAACACTTTAAGAAGAGTTTTCCATGATTAAAAATGCATTAACTGTTGAATCCCCACAACCTGCTGATTCATGTGTGATTTGGTTGCATGGCTTAGGTGCTGACCGCACTGACTTTGAACCCGTAGCGCGTATGCTGCAACCACAACTGCCGACCACGCGCTTTATTTTACCGCAAGCCCCCAACCAAGCTGTAACCATCAACGGTGGTTATGAGATGCCCAGTTGGTACGATATTTTAGCCATTGCTCCCGGTAAACGCTCAATCAATAGTGAACAACTGGAAAGCTCCACCCAGCAATTGATCAGCCTAATGGAACAACAGCGCGACAGCGGCATCAGCCCAAGTCGTTTGTTTTTAGCCGGCTTTTCACAAGGTGGCGCAGTGGTTTTACATACTGCTTTTTTACGTTGGAATGAAGCGCTCGGTGGTGTTCTTGCGTTATCAACCTACGCTCCAACCTTTGAGCAAGTCAGCGCACTCAACCCACTGCAAGCACAAACCCCTACCCTGTGCATGCACGGCGTGCATGACCCAGTGGTACCTTTCTTTATGGGTCAGGCTGTTCAGCAGCAATTGAACAGCTGGGGCGTTCCTGTGACTTGGTATGACTACCCTATGGAGCATGCGGTCTGTCCAGAGCAAATTACTGATATTGGCAACTGGTTAAGCAAACAACTGAATAGTTAAGCGCATAGACCGTCTCAAACAGAGTTGCACATCAGCGCAACTCTGTTGTGGTTGTTAATTTTTCTGCATGCGCGCGGTTAGACTTTTAAATTCTTCTCGAATCTGGTTATTTTGAAACTCACTCACATCAGGCATTTGCAGAGTAATCAAATACTTGAATATGCAAACTTGCAATAACACCGGTGCAAATAACCCAGCATCCGCGCCGAACAGTGAAACAGTTTCTACAAAGCCTTGTGATGCCTTACACTACTGTTAATTTATAAACTACTGATAAGAGAACGCCGTGCTCAAAGCACTTACGAGTATTTTCAAAAAAGCCCCAGAGCCGACAGCACCGCCGCAAGAACCCCTTGCTACAGCGCCCGCCGTGCAGCGCTCTGAGCCAGAATCCCAGTCTGTGAGCCAAGCCGCTCCAGAGCAAAAACCTGCAGCTAAAAAACCACGTCCTGCTAAAGCTAAACCTGTGATCCAACACACACCTTGGGCCTTAACTGATTTTGTGGTTGAACCTGCTGAAGGCAAAACCCGCTTTCATGATTTCGCCCTTGCTCCAGAATTAATGCATGCCATCCAAGACTTAGGCTTCCCTTACTGCACGCCGATTCAGGCAGAGGTATTAGGTCATACCCTAGCCGGCAAAGATGCGATTGGCCGTGCGCAAACCGGTACCGGTAAAACCGCAGCCTTCCTGATTTCTATTATTAGCCAACTGACGCAAACCCGCCCACCGGATGAGCGTTATATGGGCGAGCCTCGCGCACTGATTATCGCGCCAACCCGCGAGCTGGTGGTACAGATCGCTAACGATGCTATTGCTCTCACCAAATACACCAACCTCAATGTCATGAGCTTTGTTGGTGGGATGGATTTTGATAAGCAACGCAAGCAGTTAGAAGCACGGTATTGCGATATCTTAGTCGCTACCCCAGGTCGCTTACTGGACTTCAACCAACGCGGTGAAGTGCATCTGGATATGGTTGAAGTGCTGGTCCTCGACGAAGCTGACCGTATGCTGGATATGGGTTTTATCCCACAAGTGCGCCAGATTATTCGTCAAACACCACATAAAGTCGAACGCCAAACCTTACTGTTTTCCGCGACTTTTACTGAAGATGTGATGAACCTGTCCAAACAATGGACGACAGATCCAGCCATTGTTGAAATTGAGCCCGAAAGCGTGGCCAATGATTCAGTTGAGCAGCATGTGTTTGCTGTGGCGGGCAGCGATAAATACAAATTGCTCTACAACCTGATTAAAAATAACAACTGGCCACGCGTCATTGTGTTTGCCAACCGCAAAGACGAAGTGCGCCGCATTGAAGAGCGCCTGACCCGTGACGGCATCAGCGCTGCACAAATGTCAGGTGATGTTGCGCAACATAAGCGTACCAAAGTACTCGAAGACTTCCGTTCAGGCCGCCTACGCGTGCTCGTCGCCACGGATGTAGCAGGTCGCGGCATTCATGTGGACGATATCAGTCACGTGGTGAACTTCACCCTGCCAGAAGAGCCGGATGACTATGTGCACCGTATCGGTCGTACCGGTCGCGCGGGTACCACAGGTGTGTCTATCAGCTTTGCTGGTGAAGATGATTCCTATGCCTTGCCAGGGATTGAAGAACTGCTCGGTCATAAAATTCAGTGCGAAACACCCTCTGAAGACCTGTTAGTCGATCCACCGAAAAGCCGCTAAGCCGCTCGCCTTAACACAACAGTTCGCACACTAACAAAAAGCCAGACTCCTTATTGAAGTCTGGCTTTTTTATGCATCACACGAACGATTGATCACCAACCTGCATGCGTCGAATACGACGTGACAAGCTCAGCATCACTAACATAAAGGTTAATAATATCGGCATCACACCGATATTAAAGAACTTCAGCGTAGTACCCAATGACTCAATCTCGTTATTAAGCTGATAACGCACTTCACGCAATTCTTTACGCACCTGCAACTTCTCTTGCAAGAACTGTTGCATGGTCGCTTGCTGTTCAGCGGTCAATTCCAGATCCTGTGCAGGATCGGTCGCTTGCTGCAACTCAAACAGCTTCTCTTCGGTTGCGGCTAAACGGCCTTGCAGCTCCTGTTCTTTTTTCTGAAAGCGCTCTTGAGCGCTACGCTGTAAATCATCCAGCATAGTGAAGGGGCGATTAAAGTTACCGCGCGAACGAATACTAATCAACGCATCCGAGCCGGATAAGTTATCCAGTGCATTAATAGTAAAACTGCCATTATCAGCAAAAGGCTGGGGCAAGCGCTGACCAAAAAAGTCCTGCACACTCACCCACATCCGATCGCTTAACATATCGCTATCAGCCACAATAATCACATTGATATTGTCAGCACTGCGCAAACCTTGCTCCCGTCCTTCAATACCCTGAGCAAAAGCAGTTTGCGCAGGACCACTGATCCGCGCAGCCAGCACATAACGCTCACCGGTGGGCTCCAGCTCTGCTAGCAGTTCCTCAGGATTTTGCAGCATGGCAAAACGCTGCGCACTAAAAGGCATTGCGTATTCAGAGCTGTGTAACAAAGGCGTAAACTGAGTTTTCGCACCTTCTAACGGCTCTAAAATACCAGCTGTAGCGACATTGAGCGTATCCAGCTGCGAGGTCAGTACATCACTGCTATCTAACGCTTTTTTCGGCAGTGTTAACCACCCCGGGTGACGCACTGCACGCTGCTGTGGTCCCACACCGACTGACATTGCATAAGCACCATCACCGAGAACTTGTCCAGGTAACATGCGCACGCCCCAGGCTTTAAACAGCTCAGGTAAATCAGAACTCTTATCGGTGGCCATCTCACCTGACGCGTTCATGCCAGTATCGGCTTCACTGTAGGGATCAACAAAGGCTAATAACTTACCTCCCCCTAAGACAAACTGATCAATCGCATACTGCGTCGCTTCACTGAGATTTTTCGGGTGCACCAACAACAAAGTGCTGACATGCGCTGGAATCAAATCAATATCAGCTTTTAAACTTTCCAGCTGAAACTGCTGACGCATGTCTTCCAAAATCGTCCATGACGGCAATGGCTGCCCTGCTTGCATATCAAAGCCACCATTGAGTGGTAATCCTGATAACAGGCCAAGCACGGGACGCTCAGTCTGTGCCACGCTACTAATCAAACGACTCAACTCATACTCAAGCAACTCTTCTTGATCCAAAGCAAAAAATGGTATGACGTGTGTGTCGCCCTGTTGATTTGTCGCAGCCACACCAAAATACAACTGCTCACCATCCTGCTCGAGCGGCACGGCTTGCAAGCCTAACGCTGCAGCACGATCTTCATCTTCTGAGAAAGCTTCTGGATCAATCACCTCTAACTGCAACTTGCCATCGGCCATGCGCTCATAACTCTGCAACAACTCTTCCACACGCTGCGCATAGTTACGCAACATCGGCACATCACGCGTGGCTTTATTGGAGTAGAAGTACTGCAAGCTGATCGGCTCTTGCAGCTCACTGAGCAACTGCTTGGTGCCATCCGACAAGGTGTACAAGCGTTGCTCGGTGAAATCGAGCTGGATGTTTTTAAACAGGCTATTGGACAGCATATTAAAGCCGACAAAAGCCACAGCAATCAGTGCTAAACCCACACTGGAATACATCAATCGTCTCATGCTCAGTCCGCCTTCTTTAAATCAACAACAACCGCAGTAGCCATCAGCCAAGCGGCAATAAAGCTTAAGAAGTAAAGAAGATCACGTAGATCAATCACTCCTTTACTGATCGCCTGAAAGCGCGTTAGGAAACTAAAGGAGGCCACCACATCCAACAACCATTGCGGTGCCCAACCATTAAAAGCATCCAGCACTAACGGGAAACCACTGACCACAAACACAAAGCACAGACTGACCGTAAGAATAAAGGCAATCACCTGATTTTTTGCCATTGCTGACATGCAGGATCCTACGGACAAATAAGCACCGACTAACAGCCAACTGCCGACATAACCGGTCAAAATAGCGCCATTATCCGGATCACCTAAATAATTGACCGTCAGCACCATTGGAAAGGTCAGCAGCAAAGCAATCCCAGCAAACACCCAAGCGGCTAAAAACTTACCCACCACACTGTCAAAGCGAGTAATGGGCAAAGTCATCAGCAATTCAATGGTGCCGCTTTTGCGCTCTTCCGCCCACATACGCATCGCCAGCGCCGGTACTAAGAATAAATACAGCCACGGATGGAAGTTAAAAAACGGATTCAGATTGGCCTGGCCGCTTTCGTAAAAGTCACCTAAGTAAAAAGTAAAGACGCTGGTGAGCACCAAAAAAATCAGCAAAAACACATAAGCCAAGGGCGTGGCAAAGAAACTGGTAAATTCACGTTTAAAAATAATCGGCAGCTGTCTCATACGGCATCTCCACGGGTCAATCTTCGGAATACTTCATCTAATCGGCCGCGCTCCACTTCCAGCTCGCGCACCTGCCAGCCTTGCGCGTGAATCAATTGATTGACGGCAGGAAAAATCACCTGACCGGCTTTGGCTAATACAGTGATACTGCCATCCAGCGGATTATCTTCCAAACCAGCAACACCCGGCAGCGCCAGCAACAATCCACGATGCAAAGGTTGCTCGGCTAAAATCGTTACCGCTTGATGATAGCGCGAACGACTTTGTAACTCATAGGGTGTTTCATCGACCAATAAGCGGCCACGACTGATCACCATCGCCCGCGTACACAGCGCACTGACCTCTTCTAAAATATGCGTGGAAATAATCACAATGCGATCCACAGCTAAGCTTTTAATCAGTTTGCGCACTTGATGCTTTTGATTGGGATCAAGACCATCGGTTGGCTCATCTAAAATCAACACCTTAGGGTCATGTAACACCGCTTGCGCTAAACCCACACGACGCTTAAAGCCTTTAGATAAGGTCTCAATATTTTGCTCAATCACCGGTTCAAGCTCAACTAAGTCCAGCGCTCGGGCCACGCGTTGTTTGAGCTCTTGACCGCGATAACCACGAATCTGTGCAATAAAAACTAAAAAATCACCGACGGTCATATCGCCATAGCACGGCGCACCTTCGGGTAAATAACCAATCTGGCGCTGAGCCTGCAAGGTCTGCTTGGCGATATCAAAACCACAAATACTGACATGACCTTCACAAGGCCGTAAAAAACCTGTGAGCATTTTCATGGTGGTGGACTTACCGGCACCGTTTGGACCTAAAAACCCAACCACTTCACCCGGTTCAATGGTAAATGACAAATCATCAACGGCCACCTGCTGCACAAAGCGTTTTGTTAAGTGCGCTACTTTAATCATTCTGACTCCACTCGATTTCACTCACACCACAGACCTGGCGCTTAATAAACAGCGGCTGTAATACATTGCCGAACTGTGCCAGTGCATTCACAAAAAGAAAAGAGCATAGCAGTCACGCCGAGCTTTTAAATGGGATTTATGCCTAATAACGATGCAACCGCCTATTATGACCCAAGCAATGATCGGAAATAGCCTTTTCAGTACCGCGGAACGGGTTGCTTTCAAACAAAAGATTACTTAGTATCACCGCCGTCTTGGGGGAGTAGTCGGCTGCGGAATCATCCACAGCGTGCACGTCAACATACTTGATCAACAGATCATGGCGTGTACACCTCAGTTGATGCATATAACGTTATAGCGCATCACTTTGGCTGGCGAGACCCATGACATGCATAACCTTACCGGGTGGCAAGGCTGTGTGTGTCATGGTTGTCTAATTGTCCGCCCTAAGGTCTATTGTATGTTCGAAACACTCTTTGTCTCTACGGGTATAGTGGCATTAGCCGAGATTGGCGATAAAACCCAACTACTCGCTTTACTACTGGCAGCACGCTATCGCAAGCCCATTCCAATTATTCTTGGTATTTTAGTCGCCACCTTAGTCAATCACTTTCTGGCTGCAGCTGTTGGCTATCAAGTCGCTCAACTGTTTTCAGAATCAACATTACTGTGGATATTAGCCGCCAGCTTTCTCGCTGTTGCCGCCTGGACTTTAGTGCCGGACACGCTGGATGATGACGGCACTATAGCGGTCAAATATGGACCTTTTATAGCCACATTGATTGCGTTTTTTATTGCAGAGATGGGTGATAAAACTCAAGTCGCAACAGTGATGCTCGCCGCACAATTTGAGCATTTTTGGATAGTGATCTGCGGCACAACGATTGGTATGCTATTAGCCAATGCGCCAGTGGTCTTAATCGGTCACTTTACGGCTGAACGTTTACCACTGAAGCTGATTCGTACTGTTGCTGCAACAGGATTTTTAGCCTTTGCGCTCTACTGTGTATGGCAAGCACTGAGCTTAAGCTGATAACACAATCACCCTGCAGCGCATGCGATAAACACTCTGACTTTCTACATGCGCTGTAGAGTTGACTCACTTATTCTTCTGAAATTTTCAGCACCACTTTGCCGTTGACCTGATTACTGGCCAATCGAGCAAAGGCGGCTTCAGCGTCAGTCCAAGCAAACACCTCTTCAACTTGTGGCTGCAGCTGACCTGTGGCAAATAACGGCCAGACTTTCTCGGCTAATTGTGCCATCAGCTCACCTTTAAAGGCATCACTGCGGCTGCGCAAGGTCGAGCCAATCAGCTGAATGCGTTTACTCAGCAACTGCGCCAAGTCCAACTCGGCACGGCGTCCACCCATCAAACCAATATTGATCCAACGGCCATCTAAGCGCAGTATTTTTAAATTCAGCGCAGCATAACTGGCGCCCACTGGATCTAAAATAACATCAAAGGGTGCAAAATCTTGCAAGCCATCGATATTATCGCCACGCACTACGCCACCTTCTGCACCCAAGCTTTCACAGTAGGCTAAACGCTCTGCCGAACCCACGCTGACCCAGCACGGATTATTAAAGGCTTTACACAGCTGAATCGCTGCAGAGCCGACACCACTGGCGCCCGCATGTAACAGCACCTTTTCACCAGGCTGCACCTGCGCCAGCTGAAACACATTGAGCCAAGCTGTGACATAAACCTCAGGCACAGCAGCCGCTTCTACTAGGCTTAAGCCCTCTGGTACAGGCAATACATGGCGTGCATCCACGCACACCTCTTCAGCCATACCGCCGCCGGCTAAGAGTGCGCAGACACGATCACCCACTTGCCAATTGCTACCTTCACCTACTTCGCTGATAATCCCAGCACATTCCAATCCCAGAATATCGCTGACACCCGGTGGTGGCGGATATAAACCAGCTGCCTGTAATAAATCTGCGCGATTCACTCCAGCAGCGACAACTCGAATGCGAACTTGACCTGCTTCACAGACCGGTGCTGCACAGTCAATCAGTCTTGGGCGGCCTTCATTGCCTTGTAATGCTTTCATGGTGCCTCCATATTGTTATTAATATGCTCAAGTGTATCTATTTATCACCGAATACAGCCTACAATGGAACTGTATACAATTTAGGTGGCCTAAAATGCGTCATACATCACTCAGACAAAGAATAAGCATGAAGCAAACTTTAACTCGATCTGCCCTCGCTTTCATTATTGGCCTTGCAGCTGTACCGGCGGCATACGCTACGAGCAAAGCACAACAGTGGGACTATTTACAACCCGATCGCGATCAAATGATTGCCAGTCTTAACGTTGTTGAGCTGCTTAAGCGCCATCATTACAGCAAGCCACCCTTGGATGATGCACGTTCGCGCAAAATGTATGCAGGCTACTTAAAGATGCTTGACCCAGCCCGCATGTACTTTACTGCGACGGATGTGCAAGCCTTTAATACTTGGGAAACTCAATTTGATGATTTCCTTAAAGCCGGCAACCTTAAACCAGGCTACGCAATTTATAAGCGCCAGCTTGAGCGTTTAGATCAATACCTAGAATACGCATTGGGCGTCTTAAATACAGGTGTTGATAAAATTGATTTTGATATCGTTGAGTCCTTTGAAACGGACCGCGAGAAAGCTTCATGGGCGAAAGATGAAGCAGCGCTGCAAGACTTATGGCGCAAGCGTTTAAAAGATGAAGTCTTACGCTTAAAAATCGCCAATAAAGAACCCAAAGCCATTCAAACCTTGTTGGTTAAACGTTACAAAAACCAACAAAAACGCTTGCAGCAAACGCGCAGTGAAGACGTGTTCCAAGCCTATATTAATGCTTTTGCGCAAACTTATGATCCACACACCACTTACTTATCACCGGATAACGCAGAAAACTTTGACATCAATATGAAACTCTCACTTGAGGGTATTGGTGCCATGCTGCAAGGCGATAACGAGCATGTGAAAATTGTGCGTTTGATTCCGGCCGGTCCCGCTGAAAAAAGTAAGCTGGTAGCTCCTGCCGATAAAATCATTGCCGTGGGCCAAGGTAAGAAAGAGTTAGTCGATGTGATCGGCTGGCGCTTGGATGAAGTGGTTAAACTGATTCGCGGTCCAAAAGGCTCGCAAGTGCGTTTGGAAATTATTCCAGCCAGCAATGCGCCCAATGACCAAACCAGTAAAACTGTGACCATCACTCGTGAAGCAGTGAAGCTTGAAGAGCAAGCGGCGAAGAAGTCAGTCCTCAATCTAGATAAAGATGGACGTGAGTATAAGCTGGGTGTCATTGAGATTCCGGCATTCTACTTAGACTTTAAAGCCTACCGTTCAGGTGATCCGGAATACAGAAGCACCACTCGTGATGTGAAACGCTTAATCACGGAACTGCAAAAAGAACAGGTTGAAGGCATTGTTATTGACCTGCGCAACAACGGCGGTGGCTCCTTACAAGAAGCCACCGAACTGACGGGCTTGTTTATTGATAAAGGTCCAACCGTGCTGGTGCGTAACAGTGATGGCCGTATTGATGTGCTCGCCGATGAGCAAGAAGGTGTTTTCTACACCGGCCCACTAACTGTACTGGTCAACCGCCTCTCCGCGTCTGCCTCAGAGATTTTTGCCGGTGCCATGCAAGATTATCACCGTGCATTGATTATCGGCGGCCAAACCTTTGGTAAAGGTACGGTGCAAACCATTCAGCCGCTTAACCACGGTGAGCTCAAGCTGACGCTAGCTAAGTTCTATCGCGTGTCGGGTCAAAGTACTCAGCACCAAGGCGTTATCCCTGATATCAGCTACCCTGCCGATATGGATATTACCGAAATTGGTGAAAGCGCACTGCCTGAAGCCATGCCGTGGGATAGCATCAAACCGGCTTTAACACCGGCCAGCGATCCATTTAAACCCTTTATTGCTGAGCTTAAATCACGCCATGATGCACGTACGGACAGTCATCCAGACTTTGTCTTTAGCCGCGCACGCTTAGCGCTGACGCAACGCTTAATGCAAGATACGATTGTCAGCCTCAATGAAACTGAGCGCCGCGCCCAGTACGCTACCATTGAGAAAAAACAACTCGATATTGAAAATGCACGACGCAGCAAGAAAGGTGAAGAGCAACTGACCACACTGATCAAAGATGATGAAGAAGATCACCTTGCAGCCGCTGCTGAGAAGGATAAGACTGCTAAACCTGAGGATGATGCCTACTTAGCTGAAACAGGTCGCATCTTGCTAGACTGGTTAAGCTTAAAACCAGTGGCCAGTCGCGAGTAAAATCGTGCTGGCTATCTGAGCAGTTACATCTATCCCGCCGCTTTTGGCGGGATATTTTTATCGACACTACAATATTTCTAGAACTTAAAACCCTTTAGGCTAAGCCTTGTACTACAGCCAATTGCTCAGCAATACGCTGTGCATCTTTGGGGCTTGCCTCCAACTGCGGCCCACCCTCCTCGTACAGCTTCTGTAAACGCTGCAACGCTAAAGGATGCCCTGCACGTCCAGCCAACTCCCACCAATGCGCCGTTTGTAATGCATTAGCAGGTTCTGTCAGTGAACCCTCTAAACTGTGTACACCGAGTTGATACGCTGATTTGGCATCGCCGGCCTCAGCAGCCAAACGCAATAAGCGCAAACCTTCGTTTTTCGCACCAACTCCCTGCCCGCGATGCAGCAACACATGCCCATAAAAAGCACGCGCAGCAACATCATCATAGCCACTCATGCGGGCAAAACGCGCTTGCATCCATTGCCAAATACGCTGATTTTCCACGGCCCAACGTTGATTAAACAATTTACGCGCAATGCTATAACCGATTTGTGTACGTAACTTTGCAAATAACATACTTACACCTCTGGATAGCTAAATGGGTACAGCTGTTCTAACTCGTGACTCAGCCAAGCGGCGACAGTCGATGCTTCAATGGTTCCCTGAAAACGCCCAAGCTGCGTCACATATTGCATAAATCCTAACTGCGGATGCGCGGGATTGGTTTGACTGACCACCAAGGCACTGCGCAAGGGCCAACCCTGTGCATGGTCCGCTGCGGCCAGTTGCTCTAGTGCATAAGCTAAGCGTCGCACGCTGGGTGCGGGCAACTGTAAATGCTCAATCACCTGCCGGTAAGTGATCACTGTACGCTGCTGCTGAGTGATTGCTAAAAGTTGAAGTAAGCCTGCATGCTGCTCAGAAGAGAGCATCAATGCTTTACTCATCTTGCCAACCTGACACGCCTAAAGCACGAGCTAAGGTGCGCTTTAATACATCACTGACTTCGCGTTCACCGCTTTCCATCATCTGTAAGTAGTGCGGACTGATACCCGCCTCACGAGCCGCATCTTCGATGGTCAGTGATGCTTTTTCGCGCAACGCTTTGAGCTCACGCAAACTTGCCAGTACAGGCTGCTCAGCAATAGCAGGCTTATCACGCCCAGCATCGCGCAACAGTTGTTGATACTCATCCCAAGCGAGCACGGCATACTCAGGTTTACCGTCGCGGGCAATCACTTGTACATTCATAGTGTTATCCAATATCGTAAAAAACATGGTCTTATACTACGCCACAGCGCTGAAAAACACATGCACAGCTCGGTGCAGCAGCGGCTCAATCACAGTGCGAGCCAAGTCTTTCAATACACTTGCTCTTGTTAGCACATTGCCAAAACAGCACAGATAACAGCCGTCCTGCATGCTATTGATCTAAAGCAGAAACAAAAACGCCCCGCATAAGCAGGGCGTTTTTACAGCAAGAAACTCTTACTCTTCAATCACTTCAACAGCGTCAGTTGCTTCAATATCAGCCGTTTCAGCATCGTCTAGTGCTGGTAGACCAACGATATCAAGCAGCTCAACTTCAAACAACAGTGTTGAGTTCGCTGGAATCTCAGGCGTCGGGCTTTGCGCACCGTAAGCTAAATCACTTGGGATATAAAACTTAAACTTCTCGCCCACATTCATCAGCTGCAAGCCTTCAACCCAACCTGGGATCACGCCACCCACTGGAAACTCAACAGGCTCGCCACGCTCAACCGAACTGTCAAACACTGTGCCATCAATCAAAGTACCGGTGTAATGTACTTTAACCACATCACTGACTTTAGGTTTGTTACCTTCAGCACTGGTAACCACTTCATATTGCAAGCCTGAGTCAGTCGCTTTCACACCATCACGCTTAGCATTATCAGCCAAGAAAGCCACGCCATCTTTAGCTGTTTTGTCATTGAGTGCTGACATACGCTCTTGCGCACGTTCCTGTAGAAAACTAAAGGCTTTCATCAACTCATCATCATCTAAACGCTGATCTTTTTTCGCTAAAGCATCTTCAATACCTAAAGCAACCGCCTGCGGATCAAGATCATCCATGCCTTCTTCGCTTAGGTTTTTACCCATGCTTAAGCCAATACCGTAGGATGCTTTTTGCGCTGGGGTTTTCAAATCAGAACTGACAGTTGATGAGCTATCACAACCGGCCAAAACGAGGGTGAGTACAGCAACCGAAGCCGCTAAACGATGTAACTTCATTAAAATGTCCTTGCCTGATGCCTTGCGGCTTATGTGGAGTACAAAGGTCATGATCTTAACAGCCGAGCCTATGTACTGGCTACCGCCTTAAGAATGCAAAAACGTGAGTAAGTTCAAATTTTTAGTAGTAACCATAAAGAGAGTTAATAGAAAAACGCTTTCTACTTTTGCGCTGCGGTTATCGCTGCCGCACGCTCAGATGGTCGGCGTGCTCCCGCCACTAACTTATCAATTGCGCGCGCCGCTGCCACCAAACCAAAGGTTGCAGTCACCGTCATCGCCGCACCAAAACCACCGGCGCAGTTGAGTTTGACGCCCTCACCGGCAAAGCTTTTAGTCTGACAGACACTGCCGTCAGGGTTGGGATAACGTAAATGCTCAGTAGAAAACACACAGGGCACGCTATAATGGCTGGTGGCAGTCCGGGAAAAATTATAATCACTGCGCAATAATGTACGCACCCGCGACGCTAAGGGATCGTGAAAGACTTTATTTAAATCCCCCACACGAATCAAGGTTGGATCCACTTGCCCGCCAGCACCACCAGTGGTGACCACTTGAATTTTACGGCGTTTGCACCAGGAAATCAGGGCTGCTTTAGCCTGAACGCTATCAATACAATCCAGCACAAAATCCATATCTTGAGTGATGTACTCAGCCATGGTCTCTCGGCTGACAAAATCCGCCACTGCATGGACTTTACAAACAGGATTAATCGCTAACAGACGCTGCGCCATCACATCCACTTTAGCCTGTCCAACCGTATCAACTAAGGCGTGAGCTTGGCGATTGGTATTGCTCAGACAGATATCATCTAAATCAAATAATGAAATTTCGCCAACACCTGAACGTGCTAAAGCTTCAGCCGCCCAAGAACCGACACCGCCGATTCCGACCACAGCCACATGCGCTTGCTCTAAGCGTTGCAAACCCTCAACACCGTATAAGCGCGCAATGCCGCCAAAACGTAAATCATCCATCAGACAACCTCAAAAAAATCGCTGCGGCATTCTAGCAGTAATCCCCGCAGCGCTTACAAAATAGAGGCTATTTCACTACACTGTACAAACAATTGTCTGTCGTGCGCTGCATTGTCTTGCACAATACAATAGCGCGCAGACACCTACATATTTTATACATCACTCTACAATCCTTTAAGGCTCGGTGACTGGCATGCTTATTTGCCCTATCTGCCAATCGGCACTCACAGCGCATGAAAACAGCTTACGCTGCATCTTTGGGCACAATTTCGACCGTGCCAAACAAGGCTATATCAATTTATTACCGGTACAGCATAAAAACAGCCGTGCACCTGGGGATAACCCCGCCATGGTGCAAGCGCGCCGTGATTTTCTTTCCGCCGGCCATTACGCACCGCTAGCAGAACGTTTTGCTGCGTTAATGCAAGAACGTCAACCACAAAACTGGTTGGATATTGGCTGCGGTGAAGGCTATTACACTGAACATATCGCCAAAGCCTTACCTAACAGCCAAGGCTATGCGTTAGATATTTCTCGCGAGGCGGTTAAGCAAGCGTGTAAACGTGATGCCAAGACAGAGTGGCTGGTCGCCAGTATGGCGCGCTTACCCTTAGCCTCTGACAGCTGCCAAGCGATTGCCAGTATTTTCAGCCCCTTAGACTGGCAAGAAGCGCTGCGCGTATTGGCACCCGGTGGTGCATTATTACGTATGGGGCCATCCACTGATCACTTACTGGAATTGCGCGAACAGTTATATGATGAAGTGCGCGATTATGATGACAGCAAACACCTGCAGTTAATTCCTGAGGGTATGCGCCAGATCCACAGTGAAACGCTCTATTTTACGATGACACTTGACGATGCCCAAGCACGCAGTAATTTACTGGCGATGACTCCACACGGCTGGCGCGCCAGTGCAGAAAAACGTGAAGCAGTGATCAATCAAACGCTCACCACCACCGTGGCGATTCGCTACGATTGGATCGAAAAAACGGAAAACTAATCTATGCGCCAACCTGATATTGAAATTTACGTCAAAGACATCGACCGCAGTGCTATTGAAGCATGGTTAACTTCAGCTCTAGGTGCACCCTGCTTATGGCAAGAAAAAGGCCGTGTCTCACGCTGTGAATGCGCCGGTATTCCTATTGTATGGTTTGAAAAAGCGGTGGGCAGATGGCATAGCTTGTTGTTGGAAAGTAACAGCACGCCATGGGCTAATGATGCCGAATGCGCACACGCTGCGGCGGTTGCATTGCAGACTAATGTGCGCTGCGCACCGGGCAGCTGGCAAGAAACAGACGGTGATACCAATGTCGATAACTGGCTCAGCACCAGACCCGACGGTAGTGTCGAAACTATTGTCTGGCACACCTCTTAAATAACCTTAGGATTTTTTATGCGTTGGAAAAAAGCGCGCCGCAGTGACAACGTTGTTGATCAACGTGGCAAAAAAGGTGGTATCGGCGGCAAGGGTTTAAGTTTAGCTGCGGTCGCAGTGATTGTGGTGATGGGCTTGGTCAGTGGCCAAGACCCGATGCAAATCGTCAGCAATGTCGCGACCCAAGTCATGCAACAAGGCGGCATTAATATTGGCGCATCGACACCCGAACACACCACGCCGCGCAATGATGAACAAACTGAGTTTGTTCGTGCAATTTTAGGTGACACCGAAGACACCTGGCGCGCACTGTTTCAACAGGCTGGCAGATCCTATAAAGACCCCACTCTGGTTTTATTTAACGGCAGCGTACGCTCAGCTTGTGGCTTTGCAGACTCTGCGGTAGGCCCCTTCTATTGCCCAGGCGATCAGCAGGTCTATTTAGATTTAGCATTCTTTAAAGAGATGGAACAACGCTTTGCCGCCAGCGGCGAGTTTGCCCAAGCCTATGTGATTGCCCATGAAGTTGGGCATCATGTACAAACCTTGCTGGGTATTTCTGCCCGTGTAGATGCAGCCCGTCAGCGCGGCGAACGCGTCACTGGCGACAATGGTTTATTGGTACGCCAAGAATTGCAGGCCGACTGCTTTGCCGGAATTTGGGCGCATCATGCCCAGCAACGCCATGCCTGGCTGGAGCCTGGTGATTTAAAAGACGCACTCAACGCTGCTAGGGCTATTGGTGACGACCGCTTACAACACCAAGCCAAAGGCTATGTTTTGCCTGACTCCTTCACCCATGGCACCTCAGCCCAACGCGAGCGCTGGTTCAGCCAAGGCTACACGAGCGGCGATATCAATCAATGTGACACTTTTATCACACAACGGCTGTGATACAGCCACTGTGCTGATTTTAAGACTCTAACTTAAACCACTGGAGCGTTTATGCTTGTTATACGTTACGCACTCTTTGCCACAGCCATTTTAGGCAGCTTGGCCACATTGATGCTGGCCCTGTCTAATCCATGGTGGCTGCTATTAAGTGTTTTCTTTATCGCTTTAACTTTAGTGGGTATCATTGATATACGCCAAACCCACTCAACCTTACGTCGTAACTATCCGATTGCTGCACATATCCGTTTTATCTTTGAAGAACTGCGCCCCATGTTGCGCCAGTATATTGTCGAAGCCGATGATGACGAAGTACCCTTTTCACACGACCAACGCGCTCTGGTCTATCAGCGCGCAAAATCCGCTCTGGAAACCCGCGCCTTTGGTACTGAAAAAAACGTCTATGGCACACGCTACGAGTGGATCAACCATTCCATCAGCCCAACCAAGCTTAACGACAATAATTTCCGTGTAGAGATTGGTGGCCCAGACTGCAAACAACCTTACTCTGCGAGTATCTTTAATATCTCGGCAATGAGTTTTGGCTCACTGTCGCCCAATGCGATTCGTGCTCTGAATAAAGGTGCACGCTTGGGGCAGTTTTACCATGACACTGGCGAAGGCTCGATCTCCAGCTATCACCGCGAACAAGGTGGCGATATGGTCTGGGAGTTGGGTTCAGGTTACTTTGGTGCGCGTAATGATGACGGCACCTTTAGTCCTGAACGCTTTGCTGAACGTGCGACCCTTGATCAAGTTAAAATGATTGAACTGAAGCTCTCACAAGGTGCTAAACCCGGCCACGGTGGTATGTTGCCTGGCGCTAAAGTCAACGCAGAAATCGCTAGTACACGTGGTATACCTGAAGGTCAAGATTGCATTTCACCGGCTTCACACTCCGCTTTTTCAACGCCGGAAGAGTTGCTGCACTTTATTGCACAATTGCGTGATTTATCCGGCGGCAAACCCACCGGCTTTAAGCTGGCCGTCGGTCACCCTTGGGAATGGTTTGCCATTGCTAAAGCGATGCTGAGCACGGGTATCACCCCAGATTTTATTGTCGTAGATGGCGCAGAAGGCGGTACCGGTGCAGCACCATTGGAGTTTGCTGACCATATTGGTACGCCGATGCGCGAAGGCCTGATGCTGGTGCACAACACCCTCGTGGGTATTAATTTACGCGATAAAGTGAAAATTGGTGCCGCTGGTAAAATCATTACTGCCTTTGATATTGCCCGTACCTTAGCCTTGGGTGCGGACTGGTGTAACTCAGCGCGCGGCTTTATGTTTGCGTTAGGCTGCATTCAATCGCAAGTCTGCCATACCGACCGCTGCCCAACCGGTATTGCCACCCAAGATCAAAAACGCTGGAAAGGACTGGATATGCCAGATAAAGCCATTCGCGTGCAGCATTTCCATGCTCGCACAGTAGCGACCTTACGTGAATTGATTGAAGCGGCTGGTTTACAGCATCCAAGTGAACTGGGCCCTGAGCATATTATTCGCCGCGTCTCACCGACCTTAGTGCGCTCATTAGGGGCTTTGCATCCCTACCTAGAGCCCGGCGACTTACTTAATCCTGAGAAACTGCCAGAACATATTGTCTTCCAACGCTTCTGGCCGGCTGCTCGTCCTGATACGTTTGCCTTTGTTAAATAAGAGTACAAAAAACGGCCTATTCTAAAGGCCGTTTTTTATTCACTTAGCTTGGTAAATAATACCTGGGCTGCATTGCACCATCGAGTACAACTCAGGCAAGCCATTCAGCGCTTCAGATGCACCTAACACTAAATAACCACCCGGTTTTAACGTTGCATGAATACGCGTCAAGATATCTTTCTTCACTTCGCCAGAGAAGTAAATCAGCACATTACGACAAAAGACCACATCAAACTTACCCAATCCGGCATAACTGTCTAATAAATTTAATGCACGAAACTCAACACGGCTCTTAATTGCTGGTTTAACTTCCCACAAGCCTGCGGGTGTCTTATCAAAATAGCGCTCTAAACGCTCAGGTGATAAGCCGCGTGCAATGGCTAAACTATCGTACTCGCCTTCTTTACAGGCTTGTAACATGGTCGGTGACAAATCTGTGGCAACAATTTGCACGCCAGTTTTAGCTTGACCTAAGTTAGCGCGATCATACTCGTCCACTGTCATCGACAATGAATAGGGCTCTTGACCTGACGAACATGCGGCTGACCAAATCCGTAAACGCTGTCCCATCTGCTTTTTAATCAGCTCTGGAAAAACTTTGTTTTTCATAATTTCAAACGGAAACGTATCTCTAAACCACAACGTTTCATTGGTGGTCATCGCATCCACCACCTGTTCTTGCAGCAAACCACGCGGCTGTACTTGAATGCGCGCCATCAACTCAGTCAATGATTTAATGCCCTGCTCTTCCTGTAGCTTTTTTAAGCGACTGGTCACCAAGTATTGCTTGTTATCACCTAAAACAATTCCTGACTTATCTTCAAGAAACTGTCTAAAAACATTAAATTCAGATTGAGAGACCGACACATTGACCGCCTTTTAAATATAGATCTTAAAATGTGCTAAATATAGCACCAAAAGCCTGCAAGGCTATAATGCATCAACCGCCTTTATTCGCTCAACAACTCGGTCAACAAGGTCATCTGGACGGAACTTCGCCAAAAAGTCATCAGCTCCCACTTTTTTCACCATGACTTTATTAAATACACCGGATAACGACGTGTGCAGTAAAATATGCAAATCCTTTAAACGTGGATCATCACGGATTTTTGCAGTGAGTGTATAGCCATCCATTTCCGGCATTTCAATATCAGAAATCATCATCAGCAACTCATCGACTGGATTTCTGCCATTCTCCAGCATCTCTTGCAAATACTCATAGGCTTCACGCCCATCATTTAAAGCAATCACTTGTACGCCAATCGCTTGTAAGCAGCGCAATACTTGCTTGCGTGCCACCCGTGAGTCATCGACAATTAAGATGGTTTTATTTAATGCGCTGATACGCACTTGCTCAGTTAAAGAGTCGGTGGTAATTACTTCTGATGATGGCGACACTTCAGATAAAATTTTCTCAACATCAATCACTTCAACCAACTCATCACCTAAACGCGTTACAGCGGTCAGGTAATGGTCACGCCCTGTACCCACAGGTGGCGGATGGATTTCTTCCCAGTTCAGGTTAACAATGCGCTCAACCCCGCTGACTAAAAAACCCTGCTCTTTCATATTGTATTCAGTGATAATGACAAACCCTTGATCTGGGTTCTCCAGCGCTTGTGGGCTGGTTGCTAAAGCAAGGTCCATTACAGCAATAGTACGTCCGCGTACACTGGCCACACCACGCACAATCGGGTTAGATTGTGGAATTCTTGTGAGTGACGGACACTGTAAAACCTCACGTACTTTAAATACATTAATACCGTATAGCTGCGGCCCATTAAGCCTAAACAGCAATAATTCCAAACGGTTTTTACCCACCAACTGTGTTCGCTGGTTTACTGAATCCATTACACTGGCCATACTCAGGCTCCTACTATTTACTGCTCTTCCACGTGATTAAAACCAAATACGGTATATTTATTGCATTAACCAATATATGAAATTATTTATGACGTTTTATTGGCGAAAAAAACAACTGCAGGCTTTTTTAACAAAAGCAGCCTGTGTATGCCTACTGATTGCTCCCGCTCTCAACGCCTCCGCAGAAAGCCTGCAACAACAAATTATCGGCGTCAGTGAGGCTTTTCTTGAGGAAATCACTGAACAACATTTGTACGACAACAATATTATCGGGCGTCATACGGTAAAAATCGGCCGTCTCGACTCGCGTTTACGCTTGCCAGCATGCACGATCCCTTTACAAGTCAGCTTAGAAAGCCCCGCTCAACCCATTGGGCGAGTCACACTTCGTGTACGCTGCGATAGCAATGCACCTTGGACTATATTTGTGCCGGGCCACGTCAACTTATACCGCGAGGTTGCCGTAGCTCAGCGCTCAATGCCACGTAACAGTGTTATTCAGGCAACAGATATTCAACTACTTGAACGTGATGTTAGCAGTCTACGCCAAGGCTATATACTCAACCTTGAAAATGTTGTCGGACACAAACTAACCCGCCCCGTGCAACCTAACCAAGTTCTTTCCGCTCACTTTTTAAAAGCAGCTGCGGCTATTAATAAAGGCGATGCTGTGGTGATCAGCGCTAACGGCACTTCTATGTTTGTACGCATGCCTGGCATAGCGCTTGAAGAAGGTGCTATCGGCCAACAAATACGTATACGTAATACTCGCTCAAACCGTGTTGTACACGCCCGCGTGACTGGACCCGGCCAGGCCGAGGTAGATATGTAAAGCATCCTGCAGTACAGTTATGCTTTTGCAAACAATCGTTGACTATTCAATAACTGCCATTCATAAGCCCGCTAGAGCCTATAAAACAAGTGCTAAAGTTACCTCAATAGCAGCCGATTACTTAGCAAGTGTACCAATACTGTATTTGAGGTTTATTAACATGGCTATCGACTTTAAGCACCCATCCAGCACAGCGGGGCTGAACAAGCCGGCCACACAAGGCTCACTCAACCCAGCAAAATCGAATGTACAAGGCAGCGCTCAAAACAGCAGCCTTGAGCAAACAAAGAAACCAGCAGCGTCTGGCGAATCAGTACAACTGAGCAAAGATGCCCGCCAACTGCAAAATTTATCGGCAAAAATTGCTGACATGCCCAGCATCGACTCTGAAAAAGTAGCGCAACTTAAGCAAGCGATTGCCGACGGTAGCTACCAAGTGGACAGTCAGCGCGTAGCCAGCAAGATGCTCAGCTTAGACGCTCAGCTGTAACCTTTAGTTATCTTATTTTTCACAGTAGATTAAAGCACTATGTCTGATCAGCGCATACTTGATTTCTTAGTTAAAGACATTGCAACAGCAGAGCACTTACTGGTCTTGCTAGAGCAAGAATTTGCTGCACTTAACGAGCGTGACATCAACGCTCTGCAAGCACTGCTGACACAAAAGCAACCTGCCCTGCTTGCGCTGCAACAGCACACGCGAGAACGCAGCCAGTTGCTTGTGCACAACAATGTCAGCGCTGACCAACAGGGGATGGCTGCATTTGCTGCAACCTCGTCTCTGGGTGAGCAACTACTAGAAAACAGCTCTAAGCTCAATGCGCTGATCGAGCAATGCCAGGAAGCGAACTTACGCAACGGCCGTTTAATTCGCAGCAATCAGACCAGCGTTAACAGTATCCTCAATATTATTCGCGGTACTGATGCACCAACGCTTTATGATAAAACAGGCAGCGCATCGAGCAGCGCTAAGCAGCGCCCTTTTAGCCAAGCTTAAAGGTCAAATAAATGAAGCAGCAGAAATATTGCTGATATACTGACGCCTTAAATAAGCACCGTATATGGCAAACATAGGGAATGGACTGACAGTGGCTGAATCACCCTCTACAGGCAGCGCCTCATTGCAACCTCAAATACTGAACTCTGCAATAGAAATCATCAGCCACCTTAACGCACTGATGCTCAACAGAGCAGCCTTAGAACTTAAATTCGATGAGCGTCAACAGGTGTATCAAAGCTATATTGTCGCCGTTGATCGAGACAATAACCGTATAGCTTTGGATGAATTGATACCCAACAACGGCCAGCAACACTTATTAAACGGTGAAGCCCTCAATATAGTGACGCACCGTGATGGCGTACGCATTAGCTGGACACACAATCAAATTGCACTGGCCGATACCCTTGATGGCACACCCTGCTACTGGCTAACGCTGCCCGAAAAAATAGAATACCACCAGCGTCGAGACGCATTCCGAGCCGATACGCTACCTGAGCAGTCGCTTGATGTGTATATCGATAGCAATAAGCTCTCGCACCCGATCAGCGGACGCTTGGTTGATATTTCAGCCACAGGCTGTCGAGTTAAGATAAAGTCCGCCCTAGAGCATCTAGGGCCATTACAACCAGGCCAACTCTACGAAACCTTTGAGATCAGATTACCGGGTGGAAATATCACACTCAGTGCTGAACTGCGCCATCTACAAAAAGATGAAAGCACTATTTCAACATTTGCAGGCTTTAAATTTCACGACATCAACGGCCAATGCCAGCGCATCATTGAGCGCTTTGTCTACCAGCTGCAACGTGAAGCGCGTCGCGGCGATGACGCGTTCTTTTAAACGCACCCAAGCTCAAGCACTCTCAAGATAGCCCCGCACCACCCTTCAAGTGACCAGCAAGCTCTTAAAACTAAATAACAGACACAAAAAAACCAGCACTTAGGCTGGTTTTTTTGCTTTAAGATCATATCTTAAATATGGCGTCCCCTAGGGGACTCGAACCCCTGTTACCGCCGTGAAAGGGCGGTGTCCTAGGCCACTAGACGAAGGGGACAAAACCTTCGAGCATAAGCACAATTCAATGCTTATCAGTGTAATTTTGAGCTAAACGATTTTTGCCGTTCTAACGCTTCAATGTAACGCTTTATTATCACTGCCAATCTAAGATTGGCTTGGTTACACATCAGAGTATCGGCTCTGAGAATATGGCGTCCCCTAGGGGACTTGAACCCCTGTTACCGCCGTGAAAGGGCGGTGTCCTAGACCACTAGACGAAGGGGACAAAACCTTCTAAACATAACACATTCATGTTATGCCATTTTTCATATCATTGAAAAATGGTGGAGCTAAACGGGATCGAACCGTTGACCTCTTGCATGCCATGCAAGCGCTCTCCCAGCTGAGCTATAGCCCCATTTCGTGGACGGAGCGTAGAATAGGCATTCTGCGCCTCCATGTCAAGCATGTTCCATACATTAATTTTAAAACTCAGTATTTCGAGCATTTTAGCACTGTAAAGTTCCATACAGCTGCGCATACAAACCTTGCTGATTAAGCAGTGCTTGGTGCGTTCCATCCTCCGCCACGCCGCCATCAGCCAGCACCAAAATACGATCGGCCTGTTTCACTGCACTGAGGCGGTGGGCAATAATCAATGTAGTGCGTCCGGCTAAAAACTGATTTAAAGCCTGATGCACAGCAAACTCTGTGGCGCTATCTAAAGCTGACGTGGCTTCATCTAAAATCACCACCTGAGGATCACTGAGCACCATACGCGCAATCGCCAAGCGCTGACGCTGCCCGCCCGACAAACGCACGCCTGCGCGGCCAATCATACTGTCCAAACCTTTGGGTAGAGCTCTGACAGTATCAGCCAACTGAGCCACCTCCAGCGCCTGCCAGCATGCAGCATCACTGTGCTCTCGCCCCATACTTAAGTTAGCACGTAAAGTATCGTTGAATAATGCCGGCGCCTGCAGCACCACTGCCACATGCTCACGCACACAGGCTAAACCGGTTTCTTGCAAGGTGGCATCGCCATAACGGATCTCTCCTGACTGCGCACTGTACAAACCCAGCAGCAGTTGCACTAAGGTACTTTTACCACCACCACTGGCGCCGACAATCGCCACTTTTTCACCAGCAGCAATTTTAAAACTTAAACCATTGAGCACCTGCTCTTGCCCATAAGCGAACTGCAGATTATCGACACATACGGGT
Organism: Thiopseudomonas sp.; assembly: GCA_035271365.1. Lineage (GTDB taxonomy): Bacteria > Pseudomonadota > Gammaproteobacteria > Pseudomonadales > Pseudomonadaceae > Denitrificimonas. The sequence goes on along the minus strand of DATERS010000057.1, from coordinate 10,771 downwards.
ACTGTTTCACCCTGGGTAAAAGGATTTTCAATCGCTGGATAATCAACCTCATCTTTGCGTTCAAGTAATTGATTAATCCGCACCAACGCACCATCAGCCGCATAGAACGCATACTGTAAATTGAGCATCTGTTCGATTGGCCCAATCATAAACCACAGATAACTGAACACAGCGAGCATCTGTCCAATCGACAAATCAGAAAACAACACTGTGAGCATTGCTACAGCACGAAAAATATCGATACCGTACTGAAACAATAAGCCACTAGCACGCGAGGATATATCTGTTTTCCATTGCGAGTTAATCGCACGATCGCGCACATGTTGAGCGCGATCGGATAAACGCTGAAAAAAGAAACCTTGATGATTGCCGGCGCGCACTTCCTGAATCGCATCCAGTGTTTCATTTAAGGTCTGAGTAAAGACGGCGGTACTGTCATTTTCCAGTTTCTTAAGATGTTTGACTCGCTTACCCAGCTTAATAGTAAAAAACACCACTACCGGATTGAGTAATAAAATCAGCACAGCCAACTGCCAATGCATCCATAACAAGACTGAGGCGGTACCGAGCAAAGTGAGAATTGACACTAAAAAACGACTTAAGGTTTCGCCAATAAATTTATCCAGCGTTTCTAAATCAGTCACCAAGTGCGTAGTGACGGTACCGCTACCCAGGCTTTCATATTCACTCAATGAAATACGTTTGAGACGCGCCAGCAAACGCATGCGCAGTTGATACACCACATCTTTCGATAGATGGGTAAACATCTTGCTCTGCCCCACGTTAAATAGCAGAGAACTTAAACGTAGAACAAAGGTGATGACCAGCATCAAGCCGATATAACCCACCGCTTGCTGCCATACACTGGGCAACCAGCGATTCATAATATTTAACGCTTGGCCACTCTGGCCGAGTAAAACCTCATCCACCAACAACGGCAGTAATAACGGAATCGGCACACTGCACAGCGTCGCGAAGATCGCCAAAATATTGGCCAGAATTAAACTGCGTTTATGCTGTAGAGCTAAGCGGCGAATCTGCGCCCAGCTGATGTGATCAGAGACTGGCATGCATTGATATCCAACGATTTAAAAGAGGTTCAAGCGCTGCATAGGCCTGATAACCATTGGTGATTAAAGCGTACTGCGAACCATGCTGCGCCAAGACAGTCGGAAAACCACTGACCGCCAGATTACCCACCCAAGCAAAATCCGCTTGAGTATCGAGATGCGCCTGCGGTGCATCGAATGCTTCACAAAACGCTTGGCTGTCGTAGCCCGCTTGCACTGCTAGCTCACGCAACACACTGGGCTGAGTCACATCTTGCCCTTCTTGATAAAAAGCCTGTTGCAGGCGATCTAAAAAGACAAATAGATAACGCTCATCCAACTGCCGCGCCACCACTAAGGCCCGGCAAGCCGGTTCAGTATTATAGAGAAAACCACTGGGCAGCGCCTTGGCGAAATCAAAGGGCTGTCCTGTGGTTTCTGCGACAGTACGCCAGTGCTGCAAGATATAGGCACGCTTGCTGTCATCCAGCAGCGCCTGTTGGCCGGTCCGTAAACCGCCAACTCGTAACGTAACTTTAACTCCAGCGGCACGGGCTTGCTTTAGCACCTGCTGCATCACTGGATTAAAACCCCAACACCACGAACACATGGGATCCAGAATATAAATCAGCTGCGTACTGTGCATAAAGCTCTCCTACTGCTGTGTGGCTACGCGAGTCACGCCATAGCGGACTCTCTACCTTGGCCAACAAACGCATATCTCGCAAGCGAGAATGGTTCTTCTTTGTGAAAGACTATGAGTTTACCCGATTCAGCTAGCAGTTTAAGGTTTTCAAGCAGTTTTTTAAGCCGTTATAAGGTTAAAGCAGCCTGACATTCGACTTATAAAGATCAGGCAGAAACAAAAACAGCGCTGTAGGCCCTCGCCGACAACGCTGTTGAATGAAGCCTGTCTTTAAATATTACAAGGCAGCGGCGACTCGTGACCCCTGATCAATCGCACGCTTGGCATCCAGCTCAGCAGCCACATCAGCGCCGCCGACTAAATGCACTGCAACACCAGCATCTTCTAGCTCAGCTTGCAGCTCACGCAAAGGCGTTTGCCCAGCACATAGAATCACATTATCCACCGCCAACACCCGCGCTTCAGCGCCCGCCACACTGATATGCAAACCCGCATCATCAATACGCAAATACTCAACCGCAGCCAGCATCTCAACGTGCCTGTCTCTTAAGCCCGCACGATGAATCCAGCCGGTGGTTTTACCTAAGCCTGCTCCCACTTTGCTCTTCTTACGCTGCAGCAAATAGACTTGGCGAGCAGCAGCTTCAGGCTGTGGCAGAATTCCGGCAACACCACCGCGCGCATTTAAGCCTAAATCAATGCCCCACTCTTTCCAGAATACTTGAGGATCCAAGCTGCTGGACGCACCACTGTGGGTGAGCAACTCTGCAGTATCAAAACCAATACCACCGGCACCAATGACAGCCACAGTTTGACCCACAGGCTTACGACCTAAAATCGCATCTAAGTAGCTGAGCACTTTCGGGTGATCAATACCTGGGATGTCGGGCACACGCGGCACAATACCGGTGGCTAGAATCACTTCGTCAAAACCCTCAGCAATCAGCTCTTGTGCATTGACGCGCTGATTCAGCTGTAGATTAACCCCGGTAGATTTCAGTTTATTGCCAAAGTAACGCAGGGTTTCATAAAACTCTTCTTTACCTGGAATCAGTTTAGCCACATTAAACTGCCCACCAATCTCGCTGGCCGAATCAAACAAGGTCACCTGATGCCCACGTTCAGCCGCAACAGTCGCTGCAGCCAAGCCCGCTGGACCTGCACCTACCACGGCAATTTTTTTCACTGCAGTGGTGGCGATATAATTGAGTTCAGTTTCATGACAAGCGCGCGGATTGACTAAACAGCTGGTTAATTTACCGCTGAAGGTATGATCCAAGCAGGCTTGATTACAGCCAATGCAGGTATTAATTTCATCGGCTTTACCCGCCGCAGCTTTATTAACAAACTCAGGGTCGGCTAAAAACGGACGCGCCATAGAAATCAGGTCCGCATCATTTTCCGCCAGAGCACGTTCGGCCACTTCGGGGGTATTAATACGGTTGGTGGCGACTAAGGGAATCGACACTTCGCCACGTAACTTGGCCGTGACCTTAGTAAAAGCGCCGCGCGGCACTTTAGTGGCGATGGTAGGAATACGCGCTTCATGCCAACCAATCCCGGTATTTATAATGGTTGCGCCAGCCGCTTCAATGGCTTTAGCCAACTGCACGATTTCCGCCCAATCACTGCCCTTCTCCATTAGATCGAGCATCGATAAGCGGTAAATAATAATAAACTCAGCGCCAACTGCTTCACGCACACGGCGAACAATCTCGACCGCTAAGCGCATACGGTTTTCGTAACTGCCACCCCAACGGTCAGTGCGCTGATTAGTATGGGCGGCAAGAAACTGGTTAATAAAATAACCTTCAGAACCCATAATCTCGACGCCATCGTAGTGGGCCGATTGAGCCAATACCGCGCAATTTACAAAATCCTGTATTTGCTTTTCAATGCCCTCTTCATCCAACTCAGTGGGTTTAAACGGATTAATCGGCGCTTGAATGGCGCTGGGCCCCACTGATTTAGGACTGTAAGCATAACGACCGGCATGCAGAATTTGCATACAGATTTTACTGCCTGCTTCGTGCACTGCTTGGGTGACAACTTTATGTTTCTCGGCTTCTTCTGGCGTACTTAACTTAGCTGCACCAGCATAGACCGCACCCTCTTCATTGGGGCCGATACCACCTGTAACCATTAAGCCCACACCACCGCGTGCGCGCTCAGCAAAATAAGCCGCCATACGTTCAAAACCCTGGGGACGTTCTTCAAGCCCCGTATGCATGGATCCCATCAGCACGCGATTCTTTAGCGTAGTAAAACCAAGATCCAATGGCGATAACAAATGCGGGTAATGTGGATTTGACATTGAGACTCTCCAAACAGGTGCAAACACAGGATGCTGATTTTTTATTGTGCGCTCAGTGCGCCATCATCAGTCAATTATTAAGCTACACAATAAACAGCGCAGCGATGCTTCTCAATGACTCAATAAAACAGAATCATGACTATAATAAACAGCAAATGAATCTTGAGGCGCTGATATATGACCCAATCCACCTTAAGCAGCATGCGCTTAGGCGACTTATCTGTGGGTTTTGTCCATAGCATTGCTGCGGCTATCACTCAACACGGGCACTGTTCAGCAGATTTGTTTTCGCGTTTTGAGCTCAACCCTGAGCGCCTAGCACAACCCCAAGCACGCCTATCGATTGCACGCTATATGCGCTTAGGGCATGCCGCCATCGAACTCACTGGTAATCCAGCGCTGGGTCTAAGCATCGGCCAACACAGCCAACTGAATCACCTGGGTTTAGCTGGCGTGACAGCCGCACAAGCACCCAACCTACGCGCTGCTGCACGCTGTATCAGTCGCTTTGAGCCCTTGTATGCACAAAACTATCGCGGTACCAGCCAGTTACTTGAAGACAGCAGCGGCGCATGGCTGAGTTTTTATTCAATCGCCCCCTATAACGCTTATAACTATTTTGTTGTGGAGTCGGTGCTTTTGGGCTGGATTAAGCATTTAAGCCAAGTCTGCCAGCAAGATATTGAAGTTGAACGGCTACAGATTGAGTTTGCTGAGCCCAGCTATGCAGCGGCTTTTACCCAACAACTCAACTGTCCGATTGAGTTTAACGCCCAACATAATCGCATCCGCTTAAGCCAAAAAAGCCTTGCGCTGAGTAATCCTCAGCACTGCCCCAGTACTTGGCAGGCATTATTGGAGTTATGTGAGGAACAACTGGCCCTCAAAACTCGTCGTTACAGTTTAGTAGAGCGCGTCAGCCAAGCGATCGCGCCGCTGCTCAAAAGTGGCGAGCCGAGCATTGAACATATTGCACACAAACTGCAGCTACCCACTTGGACACTGCGCCGTAAACTGGCCGCACAAGGGACGCAGTTTCGCCAATTGGTCAATCAAACACGCTTTGATCTGGCCAGCACTTATATTCGCGATACTGACCTAACCTTTAGTGAGATTTCTTGGTTATTGGGCTTCTCCTCACCTGAAGCCTTTCAACGAGCATTTAAACGTTGGGCACAGCAAACACCCGGTGAGTTTCGCCGCACAACCCTACAACGCTAAAGAACAACCAATAGAACATTTCAAGGTTATAACTGTCATAGTATCGGCATTTGCATAATGCACTTTATACAGTGCCACATACTTCATAGCGCTCAACATATAGAAAAAACATATTAGATTAGCGTATGGTCTATTTATTTTTTTATATACAGTATTACTAACAGAGTTATAATTGATCTCTAAGCACTCTGCCTATTCTCTTCTTAATGGCCATATTTATGTATAAAATCTTCAACACAGTCGATGAAGTCTCTCGTTACACCGCGCAACGCCTTTTAGACAAAGTCAAAGCAATGCCTGCTGCCGTTTTAGGCTTGGCCACTGGCAGCACTATGGAGCCTGTCTATGCGCAACTGATTGACGCTATGCAGCAGATACAATTGGATACGGCACAACTCACCACCTTTAACCTTGATGAATACATCGGTTTAAGTGCTGAGCACCCGCAAAGTTACAATTACTATATGTGCCAAAACTTATTCAACCGACTCAATATCCCAACACAAAACATACATCTACCCAATGGCTTAAACACTGATTTTGAAAGCGCCTGCCAAGCCTATTCAAAGGCCATTCAGGCAAAGGGTGGATTGGACTTACAATTGCTGGGTATAGGCTCTAACGGTCATATTGGTTTTAATGAACCACAAACCTGCTTTAACAGTCGCACCCACGTGGTCGAGCTCTCTGAGCAGACCCGAATTGATAATGCGCGCTTTTTTATCGACAAAAGTGAAATGCCAACTCACGCTATTACCATGGGTATTCAAGATATTTTAGAGGCTAAAGAAATTATTTTAGTCGCCACCGGCCCTAATAAATCTGAGATTATGGCGCAGTTGTTTGCTAGCCCAGTTGACGAAGCTCTACCTGCTTCAGCACTAAAGCAACATCCTAATTTAACCATTGTATTGGATCGTGAAGCGGCGGCACTGTTACCTCAAACAGCATTGCAAAGCGCCGTTTAAGCAACACTCACTCGGAGTCAACACTATGCGTATACGCAGCTATTTTATTGGATGTATTGGTTTGCTATTTGCCGCCCAAGCCTGCGCCTTGTCACTCAATGACCTCAGCCAGAGCCAAGCCGCTGACAGTTTAAAAGCCGTGCTTGAACAAAGCACGCGACTGGCTGTTGAGCAACTAGGCAAACCAGGCGGCTTCAGTAATAATCCAGATGTCCATATTGAACTGCCTGGCAATCTCGGTAAAGCCGCGCAAACGATGAAAATGCTAGGTCAAAGCAAGCAAGTCAATGCCTTAGAAGACAGCATGAATCGCGCTGCTGAAGCCGCCATTCCAGAAGCACAAGCCTTACTGCTGGAGGCGATTAAAAACATGACCCTTGCGGATGCTAAAGGCATTTTACAAGGTCCAAATAATTCAGCCACACAATACCTGGACCGCAGCAGTCGCGAACAATTACGCAACCGTTTTCTGCCCTTAGTTGAGCAAGTAACACAATCATCGGGACTGGCGAAGAAATACAATAATTTTGCTGGTCAAGCAGCTAGCTTTGGCGTGATTGAAGCGAAAGACGCGTCGATTGAAAACTATGTGACCGAACAAGCTCTGGATGGTTTATTTACCATTATGGGTCAGCAAGAAGCCTCCATCCGCGACGATCCTGCGCAAGCAGCCACTGATATAGCGAAGAAGGTCTTCGAGCTATTGCGTTAAATACAACGCAATAGCGCTATTAAAAATACCGCCTAAGCAGCCATGCAAGGCGGTATTTTTAATTGTGGCGCAGGCTTAATCTAAACAGTGCAGATCTAACGTTCAACAAAAGCACGCTCAATCACATAATCAGCAGCCGTACCTAAGCGCGGTGACACCTTAAAACCCAACTCATTCAGCAGCGCGCTGGTGTCATCCAGCATTTCTGGACCACCACAAATCATTGCGCGATCATGCTCAGGGTTCATTGGTGGCAAACCTATATCTGCAAAAAGTTTACCGCTGCGCATCAACTCAGTCATGCGCCCTTGATTACGAAACGGCTCTCGAGTCACAGTAGGGTAATAAATCAATTTATCGCGCAGCTGCTCACCAAAGTACTCGTTATCCGGTAAGTTTTCGGTAATAAAGTCACTGTAAGCGACATCACTGACATAACGCACACCGTGCACCAAAATCACTTTTTCAAAGCGCTCATAGGTCTCTGGGTCTTGAATCACACTGATAAACGGCGCTAAACCGGTACCGGTACTGAGTAAATACAGGTTTTTACCCGGCAATAAATCACTGAGCAATAAGGTACCTGTCGGCTTTTTACTGACTTTGACGTTATCACCCACTTTTAAATGCTGTAGGCGTGACGTCAGCGGCCCATTGGGCACTTTAATGCTGAAAAACTCGAGATGGTCTTCGTAGTTGGGGCTGGCAATTGAATACGCGCGCATTAAAGGACGGCCTTCAACTTCAAGGCCAATCATCACAAACTGCCCATTCTCAAAGCGCAAACCCGGGTCACGAGTGGTTTTAAAGCTGAATAAAGTGTCATTCCAATGATGGACACTTAAGACTTGCTCGACATTCAAATTGCTCATCAGACGCTCCAGTGTAAGAAAAGATTGTCTAGAGTCTAGGTTTAAAACTCTAATCTGTTAAATTGATAATATGTATAAATCATATCAGGAATACCGATATGCGATTCACTCTTCGTCAATTACAAGTCTTTACCTGCATCGCACAACAGCAAAGTGTCTCTAAAGCGGCCGAGCACTTATCGATGTCGCAGTCTGCTGCCAGTACCGCACTTAAGGAACTGGAGCGCAGTTACGATTGCATGTTATTTGATCGTGCGGGCAAGCGTTTAATCATCAACGCCTTAGGCCTTGAGCTGTTACCGCGTGCTTTAGCGTTATTAGAACAGGCACAAACACTGCAAGATTTATTAACCGATAATCATGGCTTTGGCTCTTTGTCAGTGGGGGCAACCATGACCATTGGTAATTACTTGGCCACGCTATTGATCGGTCATTTTATGCAGCAGCACCCCAGCTGTAAGGTGCGTCTGCATGTGCACAATACCGCGCAAATTGTGCAACAAGTGGCCAGTTATCAATTAGATTTAGGTTTAATCGAGGGCTATTACCAAGACGCTAATATTATTGCAGAACCTTGGATTGCTGATGAGTTGGTGGTGTTTTGCGCACCGCAGCACCCTTTAGCGCAGCAAGGGCATGCTAGTTTAAGCGAGTTGGTGGATGAGGCTTGGATTGTACGTGAGCAGGGCTCAGGAACGCGTCGAGCATTTGAGCAAGCTTTTTTGCGTCATCAGTGCACGCCTAATATTCGCTTAGAACTTGAGCACACTGAGGGAATTAAACGTGCAGTGGAATCGGGTTTAGGGATTGGCTGTATTTCACGATTGGCGCTGCGTGATGCGTTTCGGCGCGGTAGTTTAGTGGCGATTGAAGCGCCGGAGCTTAATTTAACCCGTCAATTCACTTTTATCTGGCATAAGCATAAGTATCAAACTGATGCCATGCGGGAGTTTTTAAGGCTGTGTCGCGCGATGACTGAGAATATTCAGCGCAGTGATCAAATTGATCTTGCGACGATTCTTTAAGCTGCAGTTTTATCTTTAAGACGCAGTTCTTAGCGCGCCGCCAAGTAAGTCAAGAGCATAGAGCATGACTGGTGTAGGCCGTGCCTCGCTTATGCTGCTGTTCCCTCCACGGGGCTTCCAGCCCCAAGTCGGGCGCTGCGCCATCTATGGCTACGCTTGTCGCAGTATAAGCGAGGCACTCATTGATCAGTGATATGGTTTGCAGGTTTGTAGCAGGACGCTAAAAACACAGGTAAAGCATGCTGTCATTTGATTTGACTGCAACAATGCAAACACTGCAAAAGCTCAATGAGTGCTTCAGCCTGGGCGTAGCGTCAGAGTTGAACCCTAGGCGGGTTTATCAACGGACTCACACCGATGCCGAAGTACGTCACACACTACTTATCCTAATTTTCGCTTTTAGCTAAATCAAATCAGGCAAAACGTTCTTTTAAGTAGGCGATAATATCATTGGATTCATACATCCAGCGTACTTCACCGGCTTCTTCAATGCGTAGGCATGGCACTTTAATGCGTCCGCCTTGGGTTTCCAGTTCTTGACGAAACTGTTGATTATTCTTCGCGTCACGCAGTTCAACTTTAAGATTTAAAGCATGCATGCCACGGCGTACTTTGACGCAAAATGGGCAGGCGCGAAACTGATATAAAGCTAAGTGTGCAGTAGCTGCATCGACTTCTGCTTGTTTTTCGGCGGTACGCTTTTGTCCTTTTGGACGCGTGAGCCAGTCTGCAAAAATAATCAATTGACCTAAACCGTTACGCAAACCTTTTACAATCATTTGAACTCTCTTAAGCAATAAAGGTAGATGCTGAACCTACCAAATGTTCATCTCACGCTTTGCCAGCATGCACAGCGCAGTCATTTTTGAGACTATAGCAGCCCTTTCCATCATCGTGCAGTGAAGCTTATGCAACCTAAAGACCTCCAACGCTTAGTCACCACGCAAATGCCCTTTGGTAAATACCACGGCCGTCTGATTGCTGACCTACCCGGCCAATACCTCAACTGGTTCGCCCGCGAAGGCTTCCCTAAGAGCGATATAGGCCGACTACTGGAGTTGATGCATGAAATTGACCACAACGGCCTGAGCGAACTATTAACGCCTCTACGTAACAAAGGCTAAAAGGTTTGCCAGCGCTTCAATAAGCGCCAGCTCGACTTAATAATTACAGGACGCGTACTTTTAAGCTGCGGCCTTTAATTTTGCCAGCCTCTAAGTTTTGCTGAGTTTCGCGTGCCAATAAACGCTCGACAGCAACAAAGGATTGGTGATCAAAGATTGCAATTTTGCCCACTTGCTTGCCGGTTAAACCGCCAATGCCAGTTAAGGCACCGAGAATATCGCCCGGACGCAATTTATCTTTACGTCCGGCAGAAATGCACAAGGTCGCCATCGCGGGCAATAGCGGTTGGCCGTCTGATTCTTTCAGACCATTGAGAGCATGCCAATGCAACGGCTTGCCTTGCAGTTCTTCAATGGCTTTAGCGCGCATGCCTTCTTTAGGTCCGACCAAACTAATGGCCATACCCTTAGCGCCAGCACGACCGGTACGACCAATACGGTGCGTATGGATCTCGGCATCACGGGCTAACTCAACGTTAATCACCATCGGCAAGGATTCAATATCCAAACCGCGTGCAGCAACGTCGGTTGCCACTAATACGCTACAACTGCGGTTACTGAACAAAGCTAAAACTTGGTCACGCTCGCGCTGCTCTAAATCACCGTGCAGAGCTAAAGCTGAGATTTTCTCGCTATTGAGATAATCCGCCAACTCTTGCGTCTGCTGCTTAGTAAAGCAAAAGGCTACGCAAGCTTCAGGGCGGTAATGACGCAGAATTCGCTCCACAGCACCTTGACGCTGCTCAACAGTAATTTCATAGAAATGCTGCTCAATCTGGTGCTCAGCATGCTCGATATCGGCTTTAATATGCTGCGGGTCGCGCAGGAAATTAGAGGCCA